>NZ_JARESO010000024.1:0-135808 GCF_046030175.1 Paraburkholderia sp. RL17-373-BIF-A | reverse complement strand
ATGGACTCCTCCTCGTTTGCAAACACGTCGCGTGTCAAGCCTCGGTGTCGATTGCTCACGTATATCCGGTCTCATACAACTGTGCCTCTGCGAGGCAACGGACCCTGATGGGCTATTCGCGCGCTGACTCCCAATCGTTCCTACGGGCTCAAGGCCTCGGTCAAGTCACGGGTTTGATCAGCGCCGGTTCGACCTGTTGGCCATCGTGCGGCTTGTTTTGCAATCGTGGATGAAGGTACTGCTGGTTACTAGAGTTTCAATGTGCAGCAAGTTCCGGCTGATAATCGGTTTCCCGTGTGATCATCGCCCAGGCGATTCTAGCCGTCTTGTTTGCTAGCGCTACGGCTGCAATGTTCGGATGCCGGCTGCCTGCTATGCGCATGACCCACAGACTTAGCGCATCAGTCCGTCGGTGGGCCATCTGGATCATTGCGCGTGCGCCGTGAATTAACAGGCAACGCACGACGATAAGGGCATGCCGTTTCTGTGCCCCAACGACCTCACTGCGGACCAGAAAGGCGGTGTGTATTTCACGGCGTCGGGATCCGGCACCACACCCGGCAAGGTGTATTACCGCGGCGCTGATCGACGTGTACGGGAAGTCGCTTCAAACATTCGCTATGCAAACGGCCTGGCTTTATCGACCGTCGGCAAACGTTTGTATCTCGCGGAGAGCGCCGCGAACAGGCTGTTGACTTACACAATCGATGCCGATGCGGGACTGCGGGATCCGAAAGAATTCGTCAGGTTGGCAGACGTTCATGGCAGCCCGCAGCAGCAAGACTTCACTCCGGACGGCCTGCGCACTGACCGCCACGGCAACGTGTTTGTAGCGTTGTACAGAGGCGGTGGAATCACCGTCCTGTCCCCACAGCGCAATCTCATTAGAAATATTGCCCTGCCGGGAGCACACCACAGCAACCTCGCGCTCTCGCCCGACGGAAGATCCGTCATCGTCACCGCGATCTTTGACACGGCAGCCGGAGATTCGCGCGGTGAACTTCTCAGGTTCACCCATTTAAATGTTGAATGATGGGAATTTTCGGTTCAGGAGAAGTGTTTTTCTCTAACTGGCGGTGACGCATCTCCAGTCTGAACCGGCCCGCGACCCCACTACCGATCACCGTAAAGGAACGCTTCATGTCGCCGCTCCATAGACTCATGCGACGTGCCGTATGCACGCTTGCAGCGTCAGTATTCACTGTTGCGTGCGCCGGTACGCAGGCAGCTGATGTCTCATACCATTACGCCACCATTGACGGTATCAAGATTTTCTACAGGGAAGCAGGGGAGAAGTCGAAGCCAACGCTGCTTTTGCTGCACGGTTTTCCCTCTTCGTCTCACGAATTCCGGGACTTGATTCCGCTGCTGTCCGACAATTTCCACGTGGTGGCGCCAGACTACCCGGGCATGGGATATAGCGATGCGCCACCGGCCGACAGGTTCACGCCGACGTTCGACAACGTGACGGCCGTGATCGAAAAATTTGTGGTGGGTCTCGGCGATCCGCATCTCGTCGTCTATATGACCGACTTCGGCGGTCCAGTGGGGATGCGCATGGCCGTACATCATCCGGACTGGATCTCCGGGCTCATTTTTCAGAATGCCATTGTTTCCGTTGCGGGCGTCGATCCCGCCCGGCGCAAGCGTGACGAAGCGATCACTGGCGAGATTACGCCGGAGAAACGCGCGTTGGCACAGAGCCATGTATCGCTCGCGACTGCGCTGTTGCTCTATCAGCATGGCGCGCGCAATCCCACGGCGCTCAATCCCGATGCCTGGACCAATGACGCGGTCGCCCTGGCGAACCCCGATAGCCGCCGGATCATGACCGACCTGCAGCTCAACATTCCGAGCAACGTTGCATCGTTTCCAGTGTGGCAGGCCTATCTGCGCACGCATCAGCCGCGGACACTCGTGGTGTGGGGCAAGAACGATCCGATCTTCCTGCCGGGGGGCGCCGAAGCCGTCAAACAGGAGGTGCCCGATGCATCGGTCCACTACTACGACACGGGTCACTTCGCACTGGAGGAAGACCATGTCGATATTGCCCGGCAAATCAAACAGTTCTTCGCTTCAACGCATGTTCGAGGTCAGATCGAATCGGTTAACGGCCGTGATTTCACGGTGTTGACTCGTGAGGGTGCGCATATGAGGCTCGCGCTTGGAGACCGGACGCGATTCGCCGCGGTCAAAACCTTCGACGCCGCAAACATCAAGCCCGGCACTTACGTTGGTGCTGCCGGAACGTCAACGGCCAGTGGCGTCCAGGCAATCGAGGTCATGATATTCAGGGAGGAGCGGCGCGGAACAGGAGAAGGTCACTACGACTGGGATCTGGCGCCGGGAGCCACCATGACGGGTGCCACGGTAGCGTCGGTCACCGAAAAACCCGACGCCCGCGACCTCAACGTGAGCTACGGCGACAAGACGCTCACCGTCTCGGTACCGAACTCAGCGCCGGTTGTCACCTTCGCCCCCCGCAGTTTTTGCCGATCTCAAACCGGGAGCCGCAGTGTTCGCAGTCGTGGTCCCCAGTGATCATGGACAAATGAACGCGACCAGCGTGGTTGTTGAGAAGAATGGCGTCAAACCGCCGATGTAACGCCCATTCCCCGAACGGCTTCCCAATCATGAACACAGGAGAAAACCATGACCTTTGACGGTTCCGCCATCAAGGCGCTGCTGGACAACGCAGTCGCGAAAGGCGCTGTTCACGGCATTGCGGCGGTGGTCGTTAACCGCAGCGGCCCGCTCTTCCATCACGCCGCCGGCGAGGCAGGCCAGCACACGATGTTCCGCAACGCCTCGATGACGAAGGCGGCGGCCACTACGGCGGCGCTCCAGTTCGTGGAGAAGGGGCTGCTGAGCCTCGATGCCACCGTCGAATCGATTCTGCCGGAGTTCAATCAGTTGCAGGTGCTGGACGGCTTCGACGGTGACACGCCACGCCTGCGCGCTCCTGCCAGCCAGGCCACCGTGCGCCAACTGATGACCCACTCGGCCGGTTTGGGCTACTTCTTCTACAACGAGAAGTTGATGCGCTACCACGAGCTGACGGGCGAACCTACCCCACTCACAGGACTGAAGCGCAGTTTCTCTATTCCACTCGTCAATGACCCCGGTACAGCCTGGGAGTACGGCAGCAACACCGACTGGCTAGGGCTCATTGTCGAGAAGCTGTCGGGACAGAGTTTTGGCAGCTACCTCAAGCAGCATGTGTACGAACCACTGGGAATGCACGACTCGACATTCGCGCCCAGCGCCGAGCAGCGCGACCGGCTGCTGCGCGTGATGCAGCGCGAGGCCGACGGCACGCTCACGCCTTCAAAGATCGATCTGCCACCGACCTCCGAATGGGACGCTGCCGGCCACGGGTCTTACGGCACCGTGCAAGACTACGGCCGCTTCCTGCAGGCATGGCTCAACGATGGTGCCGGCATCCTTCAACCGGCGACCGTGCAGATGGCGCTGCAGAACCACCTCGGACAGATCAAGCTCCCCGAAATGGCGAAGTCCACCATGCCCGGACTGTCGAACGACGTGCGAGCATCGCCGGTGCTGCAGGGCTGGGGACTGGGCTTCCACCTCACGCTCGCGGACTTACCTGGCATGCGCAGCAACGGTACGGGTGACTGGTGCGGTATCTTCAATTCCTACTACTGGATCGATCGCTCCAAGGGCATCGGCGCGGTGCTGATGACACAACTGCTGCCCGTCTTCGACATGCCTGTCATCGAGACACTCATAGGGTTCGAGATGGCGGTGTACCAGCAGGTGGGAACGGCCGTATCCGCGGCATGACGCCAGAGCGAGCGCCGTGCGATCGGGACCAACTGCCTGTGTGTTCAGGTTGGTGCGCTTGCGATCGGCCCTCCGCGACCACTCTCGTGCTGTCGCGCCGTTATGCTATTGCTAGTAGTCGAAGCGCGCAGCTATTGCGAAGCAATCGATGTCCTTGGCGTGCCCAATGGGCCGCCCATGACCTGCCTGTCACATGACCAGCAGGCCGTGGCCAACCAGTTCCTTGAGCGAAAAGACAGCAAATGAAAGATGCCGAAGAGAGAAAGAACGCGCCCCAGGTAGCATTTTGAAAAACGAAGGAATAAACGGAACACTGGAACGTTTTCTGAGTGACTCCCCCGCGCTCACTAGTATCACCTTGCCTATCTTTCTTCCTTCTATTCCACGTGTTCGCTGCGTGGCAGAAGCATCCGCGTATTGGAAGGCGCAGTGCTGCGAATCGCCAGAGCGCGCCGTACGAAATGAACGACTTCATAATGCTCTCTGACATGATTACTGAATTCGATGCCGTAGTTGTCGGCGGTGGCCCGGTCGGACTCTGGGTTGCCTGTGAACTGGCTCTCGCACAACTGAAAGTTGCAGTGCTGGAGCGACGTACTGAACGCGTCACTCAATCCCGTGCATTGACGATTCATGGTCGCACCCTTGAGGTGTTTGCTTTGCGCGGAATTGTCGATCGCTTTCTTTCGCTCGGTCGTCGGGTACCCAATTTCCATTTTGGAGCGCTTGGCACGCGGATAGATTTCTCGACGCTTGATACCCGTTACCCCTTTGCGCTATTCCTGCCTCAAGCGACCACCGAGGGGCTTCTCGAAGACTACGCCCTCGAACTCGGCGTGGACATCAGACGAGGCCATCTTGTCGGGACGGTAGAGTCGCATGTGGATAGGGTTGTCATCGGAGGGGAGACCGATGCGACACCGTTTCGCGTTTTCGCGCGATACGTTGTCGGGGCCGATGGCGCTCGTAGTATCGTGCGACGGGCAGCACAGATCGATTTTGTCGGCTATCCGGCTCGACAAACGATGATGCTGGCGGACGTTGTACTCGATGCGCCACCTGAGCACCCGGTGGCTACGATAGTGAATGAAGCCGGGGGGCTGGTTCTCGCGCCGCGCGGCTATGGAGATCATTACAGAATTGGTCTAGTTGATGCCTCGATGCCTCATGTTGATCCCGGCGAGCCCGTGTCGCTTGCTGAACTCGCGAGTTCAGCTGCGCGTATTGCTGGAACGGATTTTCGCCCGCGCGACCCAATTTGGCTCTCGCGTTTCACTGACGAAACGCGGATTGCCGAGCAGTATCGGAAAGGACGAATTCTGCTAGCCGGCGATGCCGCTCATATCCATGCGCCGATGGGCGGCCAGGGCATGAACGTCGGTATACAGGACGCCATGAACCTTGGCTGGAAACTGGCGAGTGTCCTGCGCGGGACGGCGCCCGAAAAACTGCTCGACACCTATGAACGTGAGCGTCTACCTGTCGGCAAGGCACTTCGTGACGACACGCTCGCACAACTCGCACTCTTCTCCAGATTCGATCCTCCCATGCTTGCGCTGCGGCGGCTGCTCGAGAATGTCCTTCTTGTGCCCGAGGTTAACCGTCAATTCGCGGAGCAGCTTTCTGGCTTTGGTGTCGCGTATCCCGAGCCGCTCTTCCAGGCGGACAACAGTTGGGAGCACCAAAAAGGAGTAAGCGGGCAGCGTCTTCGCGACATGGACCTCACACTGGAGAATGGTTCGCGAACTACGCTCTACCGCCTCCTTGAGGAGGGCCGATGGGTCCGGCTGCAACTCGCACCGAATCCGGAAAGCGTCCCGGATGCTAGCGGAATCAATTTCGTCAGCCTGGCGACCGGGACCAATGACCCTCTAATCGACAATTTCCCTTCCGTGCTCGTGCGTCCCGACGGTTATCTCGCCCACGTTCGCCGCGTGGACGGTGCGAGCAATGGCGAAAACGCTGGCAGGTAGGACATTCGGATGGGATCTGGCGACACGCCGGTACTTGTCGTGGTCGTAGCCTCGATCCACATACATGCGCCGGGAGCGGCTCGAGGGCCGACCTCCATTTCCCATCGGATCCTAAAGCACGTCACGCGACGCTAATGCGAGGTTGATCTCGTTCGCGGCGAATTGAAGGACGGGTAGATTTTCGGTAAGCATCTTCTCACGAGAATTCCGATGGACGTGCCCCGCAACATTCATGGCCGCTACGATCCGCCCAGATTTATCCATCAGCGGAACAGCGACAGCGGTCAGTCCTGCCTCCAACTCCTGCGACGTGAAAGCATAGCCGTCACGTTGAGCCTTGCGGACTGCCTTGATCAGGTCTTCGACCTTGGTCGACGTGTTCGCCGTATGTCCGACGATTTCGCTGCGCGCCAGTCTCTCTTCCAGTTCCCGCTCATCCAGGCCACCTAGCAGCACCCTGCCGTTTGCCGTTGCCCACGCCGGCAAACGTGTTCCTATCGAAAGATTGATCGACATTATCTTTTTCGTCGACGCGCGTCCAATGTACACGACGTCGGTATCGTCAAGGACGCAGACCGAGCAAGACTCGCCCGTCTTTTCCGCGACATCCACCACGTAGTGTTCAACGATTTCCGTCAGTGTCTGACCAGAGAGATACGCGTAGCCCAGTTGCATCACTTTCGGCGTCAGTCTGAAAGTGCGGCCATCCGCATGCACGTAGCCGAGGTGCACGAGGGTCGCAAGCAGGCGCCTGGCTGACGCTCGACTTATTCCAGCGGCCTCTGCGACTTCAGCGAGCGAGAGCATTCGGTGTTCGGCATCGAACGCCCGGATAACGGAAAGTCCGCGCGCAAATGCGTCGACATACAGCTCCGGATCAGGAGCCAGATCTATTTTGTCCATTCGAATCCATTGACCCAAAAGCAAACCCTGGATACGATCATCCATCAACACCGAACACACGTTCGGTTACCGAACGGATAGTACATGGAGTTTTCAGATTGGTCAACCGCCCCTATGTCGGCGTTCGCGCGTTGGCTTGCGACGTCTCATATCGTGCCCCCGATGCATTCGCGAGCGCAGTGAGTACGTTCCGGCAAAAGGCGTGTGTCCGGTGACCGTATAGGGAAAAAAGGAGAAGCAATGAGTGCATACAAGGAAGAAATTCACGCGGCATGCATGAAGACGTTGGACCGCTTCATGACTGCATTGAACGAATACGATGCTCAGAAGATGGACGCCACGATGCACTTTCCGCACCTGCGTCTAGCCGACGGCAAGTTCAAGGTCTATGAAGCGGCCGGCCAGAATCCAATGGACCTTTTCAGTCGGCTCAAGGAAGAGGACGACTGGAGATATAGCCGGTGGGATCGGCGGGAGCTAATCCAGTTCAATGAGCGAAAAGCTCACTACTCGCTGAACTACATCAGGTACAGAAGTGATGACTCTGTCATTGGCATCTACGAATCGCTCTACGTTCTGACCCTGCAGAACGGGAAGTGGGGAATCCAGGCGCGTTCGAGCTTCGGGCCATGATCGCTCCATGGGGCGCGTGGTCTATCTACAAGATTGGAGACTATATGTTGAATTCCCCAACGCTTCCACATGCAGTGCCGACGACGCAGGCAGTCTTCCGGCGCATTGGCTTGCGAACCGTGCCGTTACTGTTCGTCTGCTACGTTGTGAACATGCTCGACCGGCTGAACGTTGGCTTTGCAAAGCTTCAGTTTCTCGCAAATCTGCACTTGAATGAGGCCGTGTTTGGGGTGGCGGCTGGATTTCTCTACCTCGGATATATTCTGTTTGAAGTGCCGAGCAACTTGATGCTTCATCGCTACGGGGCACGCAAGACGCTGCTCAGGATTATGATCCTGTGGGGCGTCTTCACGATGGTTCAGGCCCTGGCGTCCGGAAAATACCAGTTCTACGTATTACGGTACCTGGTTGGTGCAGCAGAGGCAGGGTTCTTTCCGGGTGTTCTCCTGTACTTCACATATTGGTTCCCTGATCACATGCGAGGCCGGGTTACCAGTCTCTTCGTGATGGCGCTGCCAGTCTCTGGCATCATCGGCGGTCCGCTGGCAGCATGGATCATGACCGACTTTGATGGTGTGGCCGGCTTGCGAGGGTGGCAAAGTCTATTCTTGATAGAAGGGGTTCCTGCAATCCTGCTGGGTGTCGTGGCTTATCTAAGCCTCGCCGACAGGCCATCCGACACGCCATGGCTTTCGGCAACAGAAAAGCAGCTTGTCGCGGACCAGTTACAAGCCGACGCAGGGAACGTTTCTCGCCATGCTCCCAGCAAGCTTCGCGATGCCTTGAAGAACAAAGTCCTGTATCGGCTCGCGGTCTGCTACCTCACCTTCTATTGCGTCGAGAATGCCTTGCTTCTATGGATTCCGACTCTACTGAAGAGTGTGGGCGTGAAAAGCCTCATGAGCATTGGGTGGTTAAGTGGGACGATTGCTCTAGCGGCGGCAATCGGAATGTTGACAGTGAGCTTCAGTTCGGACCGCCTACGAGAGCGGCGGTGGCATGTGCTTGGATGTGGGATCGTGGCGGGTCTGTCAATGGTACTGCTGCCCGTGGGGGTGCACAGTATTGTGGCGACGGTTGTGCTGCTAGCAACTTCCAGTGCGGCAGTGTTTGGATTCCTCGTTCTGTTCTGGACCATACCGGGTGTGCTATTCAAGGATGCCGCCGCTGCGGGCGGCCTGGCGTTTGTCAGTTCGGTCGGTGCGCTCGGTGGAGTGTTCAGCCCGATATTCATCGGCTGGATCAAGGAGGCGACCGGAAGTTTCTACTACGCGCCTGGAACCATAGGTTGCGTGTTTCTTGTGAGCCTGCTCCTGCTCAATACCTGTTTCCCGCGTCGAGAGAAGATTGGTTTGATGAAATTGGAGGCTCTGTAATGAATGGCGCCGAAAGTATTGTGAGGACACTTTTGCAATCAGGGATAGATACGTGCTTTGCGAATCCGGGTACCAGCGAGATGCATTTCGTTGCTGCTCTTGACCGGATTCCTGGCATGCGCTGCGTGCTTGGTTTGCAGGAAAACGTCGTTACCGGTATGGCGGATGGCTACTATCGCATTGCAGAGAAACCAGCGTGTACCCTGCTGCATTGTGGTCCGGGGCTCGCTAACGGTCTGGCCAATCTCCATAATGCCCGTCGCGCACGGAGCGGCATTGTCAACATCGTGGGTGATCAGGCGACGTACCACCGACCATACGATGCACCCTTGACCGCGGACACCGACAGCCTGGCTCGCACAGTGTCCGCCTGGGTTCGCACGAGCACGCGTTCCGTCGACGTTGGCCGCGATGCGGCTGCTGGCGTGCAAGCCGCCCGTGTGACACCCGGACAGATCGCGACGCTGATCCTGCCGTCTGACATTTCCTGGGGTGCAGGCGGCATAGTCGCAGAGCCGCTACCGGTTCCCGCTCCGCCGCCGATCGACCCGTTCGCGGTTGAGAACGCCGCACGCGTACTGCGTGATGGCAAGAACGTCCTCATCCTGCTGGCTGGCCGCGGAGCATTGGCCAAGTCTCAGAAGCTCGCATGGCGTATTGCCCGCGCGACCGGCGCGACTATCCTGCTCGACTACGTGAACGGACGCGTGGCTCGGGGTCAGGGTAACTTGCAACTTGAACGTGTGCCCTTTAACACGGATCTCGCGATAAAGATGCTGAGTCAGTTCGACCACATAATTCTGGTCAACTCCAAGCCGCCGGTTGGCTTTTTCGCCTATCCCGACAAGCCTTCGACGCAATATCCGTCGCATGCGCAGTTGCATTTTCTATCGCGATTCGATCAGAACGCCGATGCCGCGTTGGAGGCGCTTGTTGACGTCCTGGGTGCGCCGGAGGCTGCTATTCCGGATCCTGGGCCACGCCCGGGTGTAGCGAGCGGTGCACCGACGCCCGAAGGTCTCGCGCAAACTCTGGCGGCCTTGCTGCCGGAAAACGCGATTGTTTCTGACGAAAGTATCTCGTACGGCCGTGGCTTTTACAGACATACGCATGCCGCTGCCGCGCACGACTGGCTACAGCTGACGGGCGGCGCGATCGGCGATGGTCTACCGGTCGCTACCGGCGCCGCGATGGGTGCACGTGGCGAACGGCGTGTGATCAGCTTACAGGCTGACGGCTCGGCGATGTATTCCCTGCAATCGCTGTGGACACAGGCACGCGAACGTCTACCCATTACGACAATTCTTCTCAACAACAGCAAATACAACATCCTCATTGGTGAGTACACAAACGTCGGCGCCACTCCCGGGGAAACGGCAATGAGTATGCTCGACCTCCGCAACCCCGATCTCAGTTGGGTGAAGATCGCTAACGGTCTTGGCGTTGAGGCGGCACGCGCAACGACGATGGAACAGTGCGCCGATCTGATGTCGCAAAGCTTCAGGAAGAGCGGCCCGTTCGTCATCGAATTGATGATCTAGCATTTGAAGGGTCGAAGAACGACTTGCCGCATCCGAGCAAGGGCCGTCGCGGCCTCACGAAGAAACAGAGTTTTCACGCGATCTGCAATTACATTTTAGGAGGTGCTGACATGGGCAACGACAAAGCAGCAAATTTCGTGATTGAAAGAAGCGAGAAGCCGGTTTCATCTGACGAACGTGTGGCTCTCCTGGAGAACCCGGCCTTCGGTCGGATTTTCACAGATCACATGGCGACAATCCGCTATACAGAAGGGCGTGGCTGGCATGAAGCAAAAATACAGCCGCGGACAGCGTTCGAACTTGCTCCCCAGACGCGTGTGCTTCACTACGCCCAGGAGATCTTCGAGGGAATGAAGGCTTATCGCCTTCCTGACGGCGGCGCTACGCTGTTTCGCCCCGAAGCAAACGCGCGGCGGTTGCAGAATTCCGCTCGGCGCCTCGCGATGCCGTCTTTGCCGGAACAGCTTTTTCTGGAGTCCGTGCGTGAGCTTGTTCGAGCAGATCGAGACTGGATCCCGACGGCGGAAGGCAGTGCGCTTTATCTGCGTCCCTTCATGATCGCGACCGAGGGCGCATTGGGCATGAATCCGTCTTCAGAGTATCTCTACTGCGTTCTTGCCTCGCCAGTTGGCTCCTACTTCAAAGGCGGATCCTCAGCAGTTACGTTGTGGATCTCCGAGAACTACACACGCGCAGCCCCGGGTGGCACCGGTGACGCGAAGTGTGGGGGCAACTATGCCGCAAGCCTTGCGGCTCAAGCCGAGGCGATTAGAGAAGGATGCGACCAGGTCGTATTCCTTGATGCGGTCGAGCGTCGGTGGGTCGAGGAACTCGGCGTCATGAACGTCTTCTTCGTATTTGACGATGACTCTATTCAGACTCCGCCGCTGACTGGCACAATTTTGCCCGGCATCACCCGGGACTCGCTCATCGTGCTCGCCCGCGACCTGGGCTTGACCGTGCGTGAAGAGCCCTATGCGATTGATCAGTGGCAAGCCGATGCGCAATCCGGGAAGTTGCGGGAAGCATTCGCGTGTGGGACAGCAGCGGTCGTGACGTCGATCGGCAAAGTCAAGGGCCGTCAGCGCGCTTTCGAGATCGGTAATGCTGAAACCGGGCCAGTAACTGAACGGTTGAAGACCGCTCTGCTGGAAGTGCAGCAGGGACGCGTGGAAGATCGGAACTCGTGGCTTGACCGAGTTTTCTGAGCCAAGCCTGCAACCAGATAACTCGCACTTCGCAAAGACCAGATAGGCTCTGGTGCAAATAGGCACATTTCGTGGTTTTTCGCGCAAGGCAGACACGACTGTTGGGTCGGATCTGGTGCAAAATAGTCGGTCTGAACGATGTTATATCTATATATAGGATATCTTATTGAATCGAGAGTACTGCATTCCAGGTAGTGGATACAGCCGTATCTTTGAGTCGCAAGCTGGCAAGCCCAAATTGTCCCTTGCGAATGCGATGCATCAACTCGATGCCGGCAATCGTGGGCGCGGCGCTCCTGAACCGTTTGAAGCCGAGCATCACGTTCGTTCTGGACTTGATGTTGCGATGGTCCTGCTCGATCAGATTGTTCAGGTACTTCGAGGACCGAACCTTCGTGTCTTCCGGCAGCAGACCATCGGCTTTCATCTCACGTACCGCCCGGTGTGAGGCGGCATACCCGTCGAGCGTGATCGTCTCCGGTGGCTGGCCCTGATGCCGGATGGCCTTGCTAAAAAAGGCTTTTGCCGCAGCCACGTCGCGCTTTGCCCTGAGCGTGAAGTCCACCGTCTGGCCGGCCCGATCCACCGCCCGGTACAGATAAACCCATTTGCCGTGAATCCTCAGATAGGTCTCGTCAACGCGCCATGACCGCCCTGCCGGTAGGGCAAAGCGATTCCAGCGCTTCACGAACTCCGGTGTAAATCGCTTCACCCAACGCATGATCGTCGTGTGCGCCAGCGACAAACCCCTTTCGGCCATCATCTCGACGAGATCGCGCAGGCTGAGCTTGTAGCGCAGATACCAGCGCACACAAAGAATGATCACGTCACGGTCAAACGTAGACCACAATAAAGTTGTCACCAATTCCGAATTAAAAGCGTCAATCCGCGTAAGTGCCGCTCAAAGATCGTTCAAAATCATGTATTTACGTGTAGCGCATTAAAGGTGTCAACTGCTGCAAGTGGCGACGGTATCAACCGACGGCCAATGCGCGGTGCTGCCGGCTACTAGCCACCGCGATCCACATTGGAAAACAGCCAGAAGCGCCGTGGATATAGCGGAATCACCCTCGCCGGCGATCCATGTACCGACGCGTAAATGCCTTGCAGTGTCCTGGCTTCATCGGTCGCGCTCGGGAAGGCGTCCAGTAAACATTCGGGTACGATGCAAGACAGTTGGCGCAGCGATATTGCGCCTCAAGAAGTTGGACGTTAATTCGATACGGTATCTCATGGCCGCAGCGGCGACATGCCGACTCCACAGCACAGTGATGTGCGGGGCACACATTCAGACTCTCGGACTGATGGAGGATGCTGTGGTAGCCATAACCAAGACACAGTCGACAGAAGCGGAACGACGTGCTCCATCGCGGTCGAACCTCATCCTGTATCAATGCCGTTCGCATCGACCGCCTGGATACCTGCAGGTTCGCACGCAGCCGATCAATATCGATGACACCCACACGTGGCACGAGCCCTTCATAGGGGTCGACGTCCGGGCCCAACAGCCGCGCTACGACGTTTCCCGATAGTGCATTGGCTTTCTCGAATTTCCACAGGATCGAAATCAGCGACTCATACGGGTAAAGCCACTTCCTGTCGAACAGATAGCCCAGCGATGGCGTCAAACTGCCTTCTTCCAGCGTCAGGATCGGGAATCGGGGTTCCGTCAGGGTCATTGCTCTACGCTGCTGAAGCGAGCACGCGCCCCGTAGCATGGCGTGACTGGACATAACCGCAGTGCCTGACCGCGTGTTGCCATAGCACAGTTTCTGGACCGTACCCCCGAGCATCTCTAAGTTCGCTATCCTTAAGCACAATCTCGACAGCGCGCGCGAATGATTCCATCGGGATCTCCAGTTGACCCGGGAGACTGGCCTTGTGGTGGGCCGCCTCGAAAGCTTCCCATAGTTTACCGGCGTCATTGACCAGCCTGTAACCGGCATCAAACGCCTGAGGGACATAGAAGCGCGTGAAGCTCCAGTGACTTCTCTCCGGATATGCAGTCTGATCGTAGCCATTGAGACACGTCGCTACATCCTGAGCGTTGCGAATGCCGTAGAACGCGAGATCTTCGACCATCAGACGCGCGACGATCTGGGTCTTGCCCGCGACCTGCAGCGCAGTCTTCTGCGCGAGCAACTCCTGCTGACCGACGAGGAATGTGAAGAGCTTGATCTGCTGCCTGTCGAGTGTGTCATGTACGTCGCGCAGCCATTCATACTCGTTGTCGTCATATCGTTGAGCCTCATCGCAAAACAATAGAACCACCCCACTGCCCGCCCTGGCGGCTGCCTCCCGAATTCTCAACGCCAGCCGCATCCGCTTAGAGGTGTTGGAACCCGCGTTAGGATCGGGGTCTCCGACTGCCTCCAACAGGTTCGCGAAGAACGGTCCTTCCGCATGCCGAGGCTTGTGCTCGCACTGCGCGTGGTAGCTCGTCATCCTAGGATAGTTTCGTGCAATGAGCAGTCGCACGTATTCGATCGCCCGAGTCTTGCCAATCCGCGACGGGCCATAGGTGAGCGCGCCCATGACCCGGTAGCGCAGACATCGCGCGACCAGTTCGTAAAACTCCTCGATTGCTGGGGTCGCAATCCTGTAGTTTCCCGTCATCAACGGATGCAGTGACGGATCCACCGGACGCGGTATCTCGAGCGACATGATGCCTCCCATCTGGAACAAGGTTAATAGACCTGGCCCGTGCCGATCGTGAGCCTGCGCGGACGGACTGGCGTGCTCAATACAGGTGGTGGGCCTTGATCAGAAACGCCGTTAGGCTTAGATTCCGTATCGCGTTTCGCTGCAGGTAAAGCGGCTTTCGGCAGTCCGACGGGCGTCCGAACAGTAGGCGCGGCGGACAGGATGCGCACGGCCTGCGACAAATCCGATGCGACCTTACGTTTCTTCTTTGCCTGCGCCAGCTTGACGTTCAAATAGTCTTCAATGGGATTTGCGGACGCGGACGCCAACGATCCCCGATTGGCTTTCTCTTTGAGGATTTTCCGGCGTAGCGTCAAGGTGTGTGGCATGACACGCCATGCTCCCTGCGCGTTGAGGACGCCGAGTTCTGATCCGTCGGCTAGAAACGCGCGAACACTCCTCATATCGTCCGCATTCATATAGACAAGCAGGCGCTGCCCGATGAGATGTGTACTGCATGCAAGTACATCGCTTGTATACCGAGCGCCGTGCAGGTTGATATGAGGCCTGACACCCTTGTCGAGATAGGCACGTACCGGGCACCGAACCGCCGACTGCATCAGACAGAGCGTGCGTCGACGATGTTCGGGCAGCCAGTTGAGCAACTGCTGCTTGCCGCGCACGAAATACTCGATTGCGTCCAGCGGTGTGACATTGTTCAGTCCGCCGTGCGGTGTGCCGTGATAGCTTCCGATCGCGTATTCAACGAGCTCCTCGAGTTCGTCCAGCGACACAAAGAGGCGCAGATTCCCTTTCGGATCCGCCAGCGCACGACGTAGATCACGTGGATGCGAGCCGGTGTATCCGGGTAGCCGGGAAGATAGCCTACTGGCGATGGTGCCAAAAAACCGCTCAATATAGGGCCGCTCGTCCGGACTATGCTTCGGCCCCGCATCGACACAGCAACCGACAAATTCGCACATGGCCGCGAGCGACTCGTTTGCAAGGTTGGCCTTCGCGTTGTCGAGCTTCATCCACTCCCATGTCACGTACCCGAGCTCGGGCAAACGTTGCGATGGAAAGCCGTCGCGAGCGTCAAAAGCCAGACCTTCAATTGTGAAGGATCGCGGCCGGTGCGGCTCTAGAGCGTTCTCGATGGTCTTGATCACGTCGTACCGGCTGTACTCTCTTCCCAGTGCAATGTGATAACCCAGAACCGCTCTTGTACAGACGTCAATGATCGCCAGTAGCCAGACACGCTCGATCTCGAACTCGTGCTCAAAACCGAACTGGTCATGCACCACGATCTTCAGTCGGATGTCCAGACGATGGCCGTCGAATTCCACGACCTGGTAGGGACGCTTCGCGCTCGGGATGCCAGCCTCGTTGTCATGGTACGGCAACCCCTTGAGATGCGATGCTCCCGCAGCTCGTGCGCCTTCGGCAAATGTGCGCAACATCTCCGCCTTCAAACGTGCTCCGAGCGATCGGATTGCCCGCCCATCAGTATTGAATGGGTAATCTGCGACCGTCAGGCCAGCAGCACGACACTCCTGCAGAAAAGCGACGTGGAGTGGCTGCAAGCCGTGCAGTCGGGTATGCAGTCGTCCGTCGGTGTGAACCTGCTCGATAGTCACGCGACGCCGCTTGACCTGCAGGCGCAGCCATGTTGCCAGCACGGGATATCGCTCGAGAAGCTGCGAGAACGCCCCTGCGGCCCCGCGGCTGCCTCGCTCCCCTTGCACGACGACGCCCGTCAGCCGAGCGTACGATACAACCCTCGAGTGAGGCTGCAAAGCGCGGAACCCAAAAACGCAACCGTCGGCGTGCAGCGGCAGGCCACGCTCGAGTCAGCGATACAGCTGCCGGCGATTCACGCCGGTCGCTTTCTCGATCGCGTGTACTGGCTCGCCTTGCACGAAAAGCTCAAGTGCATGCATTCGTTGCCTGATGAGCTTGCGCGCTTCGTAATCCAGATCGGTCCATGCAATACCTGGCCACGTTGCGAGATCGATTGCCTGCAGTTCAGGCTTGCGGCGATTCATAAACGGCTCTCTTCGGCGACAAACAGGGTCGTTGGCGACAAGGCGTTCGCTCGTAGCTCGGGAGCAGTTATGCGACCTGCATACAAAAGCCCAAATACTGCAGCGCGCGCGAGAATCGGATCGCCGCCAGAAAACTCACGCTCAATGGCAGACAGTGCCTTGGGGCTGGCTACGAATCGCTCTACTGCATCCGAAAGGAACTGTCCCAGTAGGCCTCGCGTTATCACAAGGCATGGCAGCATGCGCTTCCAGTTGTCGATCCACGTACGCGATGCTGCAAGATCGGCAGAGCTGATGATCCTGACATCAATGGCACCATCACCCTCGAACGTGACGCCTTGCGACATAGCTTCAGCGGCCGCCGAACCCGGGAGCAGTACGAGCTCCTGCCGATCGGAATAGGACACCCAAAAGTCGGCCAGCAATCGCTTCTCTTGAATTTATACGTAGCCGGGTCGCTCGCAGAATGCCCGGATCGCCGCGTCCACTTCGATGAGGATCCATTGGTCCAAAGTGCAACGCCGGTACAAGGTCAGCCGTCGGTTGAGCTTGAGACTGAACGCTTCCAGCCGATGTGCTCCGCGCGGCCTGGCGAGGGCGACCGGCTTCGCAGGGTGCAAAAAATCTTCCATGAGATCAAAGCCTTAGCCGTGGGATTCGAAGTCTAGAACACGAATTGACAGATTTAATGCGGACTAATGCGAATTGACGACTTTATTTCGTTCGGACTGCAAATATAAATGTCAATCCGACTCCGAGCAGTCCCAACCGGCCAGGACTTGCAGAGATTTCGAATTGATAAAGTTATTTCGGTTTACGCGTCTGAACTGGACGGCAGCGAGGGCAACAATCGCTCCAGAAATGGCACCGCGCAGATCGCCGCCCGTAATGATCTCGACGCGATCCGTGCATGGCTGGCCCGCTTTGTCGATACAAAGACAACCTTCGACAACTACCGCAAGGAAGCCGAACGTCTGCTGCTGTGGTCCGTCCTCCAGATGGGCAAGCCGCTGTCGTCGCTGACCCACGAAGACCTCCTCGTCTATCAGCACTTCCTCGCCGATCCGCAGCCCAGCGCGCGCTGGACCGCCAGTGGCGGACGCAAGCACCCACGTGGCGATCCGCGCTGGCGGCCGTTCTACGGATCGCTTTCCGCCACCAGCCAGCGCCAGGCGATGGTGATTCTCAATGTGATGTTCGCGTGGCTGGTGCAGGCCGGCTATCTGGCCGGCAATCCACTCTCGCTGTCGCGCCAGCGCGGAACTCGACGTGCTGGTGCAAAAGCGGCGCGACAAGGCCGCGGCAAAACGCTTCGTCCGGCGGGTGCTGCGTTCAAACGTGAACACGAATCTGACGGGTGCCTTCCTCTGCACGCGCGCTGCCGTCGCGCTGATGAAAACGCAACTGCCGCGCGGCGGACGTATCATCAACAACGGCTCGATCTCCGCGCACGCACCACGTCCGAACAGTATCGCCTATACGGCCACCAAGCACGCGATCACCGGCCTGACCAAATCGACATCACTCGACGGACGCAAGTACGTCATCGCCTGCGGACAGATCGACATCGGCAACGCTCTCACCGACCTCGCGGCACGCATGGCAAAGGGAGTGCCACAGGCCAACGGCGAAATTGCCGTCGAACCGCTGATGGATGTCGAGCACGTCGCTGGCGCGGTCCTTTATATGGCCGATTTGCCACTCGAAGCGAACGTGCAGTTCATGACCGTTATGGCTAGCAAGATGCCGTTCGTCGGCCGTGGGTAGCATAGAGACAACGGCCGCGGGCGCGTGGCGCGGCCTGTGTCTGCGGTGTGAGCTTGCGCATGGGACACGATTCTTGTGGGCTAAAGAGTCAGCGTTTCGTGCGCCTTGACGATCTCGCTTGCTACCACCTCGATCTGCTCGCGCTTGAGCATCGCCTTTGAGCGTAGCAACTGATACGCGTGTTCTTCCGATACGCCGCGCCTTTCCATCATGAGCTGCGTGGCATGCTGGATCACCCGAACGCTCGCTTGCTTCTTCTCGAGCCGTTCAATGTATCGATCGCGCATTCGCAATGCCTGACATTGCGTCAACGCCACCGCAATCGCGGTCATCAATCCGAATGAGCGCACCGGCGACGGTATCACCGCCAGCGCGTTCAGGCGCAGCACCGCTTCGACGGTGATCGGATTTTCGTAGGTCACCACCGGAATCACAGGCGGCGACATGCTGGTTCCGAGCCACGGGAAATTGACCGAGCGGGTTTCGGGGCGTAGCGCCATCAGCACTAGCCCGGTTCCGAAGGGCAAGCTGTCGAGTGTCGGCCAGCAGACCTCCACGTCGCACCCAATGCGGTGGAGTTGCGCGAGAAGCTCGTCGCCATCCTGATCCTGTGGATGAATCACAACAACTTTCAGTGAGCGCAAATCGCGCAGGATCGCTAAGGTATCCGCGGTCCACTTCATCGTTCCGCCCTTGCATGTAAGCACGCGCGACCCGTGTCTGCGGGCCGCTCCGGCGCGCTGCACAACATGACGCTGGGATCGGTATTCAGCAGTACGCGTCGCAGAGCCAGTAAAGCAAGACTCACAGCCTCGTCTGCGGGCCCGACCTCGACTGGGTTGAATGCATCGTCGGGGCCCGGAGAAAGCATGTGCAAATTCGCATTGTGTTCAGCGTTCAAGATCGCGCCCCTCTTCAGGAGAGAGTGAAACAGTCGTTGAACAAAGGTAGCGGTCAAACAGGTTCTGAATGTGCAGCCATTGCATACGTACTGAGGAGAAGCCGACCGTACGGCGATAAACGGTCCTGCCAGGCCACGGCACGATCGCGTACCCGTCGTATGAGTTGCTTTGGATATGGATCCAGCTATGAAGAACATGTGACACGATGATTCCTTGAAGGCGCAAACGAGGAAATCGGCCGGGCGGGCATCCGGAAGCGCCATGTCGGGGGGAGCCGAACCGCGAGCTTTCCGCTGATGTAATAGCGAGGGTGTAGCGATGAGAGAAGATTAGGTCGAGCCCGAGGGCGAATCTACTCTACGGTTGGATATGCCGATGCCGCGTTAGGGTACCCCGCTTATACGGACGTATAAGCGCCGCGAGGGGTGAACGCTGAGGATTGACCGCCCGTCTCAGTAGATATCAGGACAGCGGCCCCGCGATACGTGATTGAACGCGTTCAATTGCCGATGCCGAACGCGCGCCGCATATCGCCAGCAGATTTGCGATCGAGAGATGCCGGCAGCGGGGTCGCCGTGCCGGTTGAGTGGCCGGCAGTCAGAAGTGAATAGATTCTTTCATTATCGCCAAGGCTCCTTGGTTTTTTGTCGAATCGACCTGCGTGACGCAGCTTCTCTGCACTTAGAGTTGCACCCCACGCGTGAGCGCGCCATCCACTACCAGATTCGCCCCGCTCACGAAGCTCGCCGCCGGGCTCGCGACGAACGCGACCGCGTTCGCGATCTCTTGCGGGCGCGCCATGCGTCCGCTGGGATTCAACGCGAGTGCTTCCGCGAACAGCTTCGGATCGTTATGTTCGATGTGATCCCACACACCGCCTTCGAAATAGACGTTGCCCGGCGACACGGCGTTCGCGCGGATGCCCTTCGGCGCGAGGTGGTACGCGAGGCCTTGCATGTAGTGGATCAGCGCCGCCTTGAAGGTCCCGTAAGGGCCGGCGGCAAAGTCAATTTCCCGGCCGGACACGCTCGATATCGCGACGATCGAGGCAGCCTTGCTCGCTTCGAGAAAAGGCATCGCGGCGTCGACCAGGTTGACCGTGCCCATCAGGTCGGTTTCGAACTCCTTGCGCCACGATTCCAGATCGTTGCCGATCGACAGCGCGCTCACATTGGCGACCACAATGTCGATGCCGCCGAGTTGCGCGGCGGCGTCACGTGTCCAGGCCTGTAACGCCGGACCGTTAGAAACGTCGACCGAGGCGCCGCACACCTTGACCGCACCACCGCTGACCTGCACGATGCCGGCCACCGTCTGTTCGACGGCGGCGCCATCACGCGCGCAGAGCGCGACGTCCGCGCCTTCTGCGGCTAGCGTTTGCGCAATGGCACGGCCGATACCTTTGGTGCCGCCGGTGACCAGTGCCTTCAAACCGTTGAGTTTCAGATCCATGGTGGCGTCTCCTCAAGCAGCCGGTGCGAGATACTTCTTGCTGATCGCCGCGCCGACCGAATACTTCGGGTCGACGAAGTTACCTAGCCGCACCTTGCCGCACTGGCTGAGCATCATGTAGGCATCCCAGCGGTCGAAGCCGTATTCCTTTTCCATCCACAACACCAGTTCGTGGTACGCGATGCGCGTCGCGTCTTCAAGCGGGCGCGCACTGCCGATCGCCATCAGTAGCTCATCGGTTTCGAGGCGCGGCCATTCAATGTGCCAGCCCTTGATCAGATCGACGTGGATCGTGGTCGTGCTGGAGTATTCGACGGCGGTGCCGCACACTTCGCCGTCACCCTGGCAGGCGTGCGCGTCGCCGATAAAGAGCCGCGCACCGGCGGAGCGCACCGGGAGATAAGTGATGCTGCCCGGGCCCATGTCGGGCACGTCCATATTGCCGCCGTGGTTGTCCGGCGTGAGCGAATTGATCGAGTCGATTTCCGGCGACAGGCTCAGCGTACCGATATGTGGCTTGTACGGCAGCGTGACGCGCTTGCTCCAGTAGACCCCTTCTTCGTCCACGTCGATCTTGCGGGTGATCTCGGGCAACGGCTCATTAAGCGTTGCGGTGTATTCCGTACCGGTCAGCGCGCCGAAGCGCGGAATCAGGCAGCAGGTGCCGCGCGGATTGTCGCCGCGCGGCAGCATCGATTCGATGTATACCGCCACCACGTCGCCCTTCTCCGCGCCTTCGATCATGATCGGGCCGCTTTGCGGATTCAGGAACGGCACCCGGAGCTTCTGACTCGGCAGATCCTTTTCCGTGAGGATCTTGCCGTCAAATGCGTCGCGTGTCTGAACCACAACCCGGTCGCCCGGGGCAATCTTCATCACCGGCGTCGAGTATGGTCCGATGGTGTAGTGAAATGTGCCCTGACGGGATTCGCTGAGTTCGTGCGTTTCGCGGACCTGGCCGCGAGCGACGCCGCGCGTGTACATGATCGATTGTTCAAGCCAGTTCATCATGGTGTTTCCTGTTCAAATGTGGGTTGTCGATGTGAATGGGCGCAACGCTGACGCCGCATTACACTGAAATTAACGCTCTGACGTTATTGGCTTCCATCTGGTCCCCGGCCCCAGCCGACACGACCTGGCCGCGTACCAGCACGACATAGTCGTCGGCTACCGCCTGCGCGAAATCGAAAAATTGCTCTACCAATAGGATCGACAGCGATCCTTTCAGCGAACGGATCACCGCCTCGATCTCCATCACGATCGACGGCTGAATGCCCTCAGTCGGCTCGTCGAGAATGAGCAGCTTTGGATTGGTCAGTAGCGCTCTGCCAATCGCAAGCTGCTGCTGCTGTCCGCCGGACAGATTCCCCGCAATGCGCCCGCGCATCGTCTTCAGCACAGGAAAGGTATGAAAGACGTCGTCGAAGGAAAATTGCTTGCCCTTGGCGGTCTGATTGCTCTCGCCCGCGTAGGCGCCGATGCGCAGGTTTTCTTCGACGCTGAGTTGCGGAAAAATCTCGCGTCCTTGCGGCACGTAGCCCAGACCCGCCAGTACGCGCCGGTGCGACGGCGTGCGGGTCAGCGGCTGGCCCGCCAGTTCGATTTCGCCGGCTTTGACCGGCAACAGCCCGACGAGGCACTTCAACAAGGTCGTCTTGCCCACGCCGTTGCGGCCGAGCACGACGGTGCAGGCGCCGTCGGCTACGTTCAGCGACACGTCGCGCAACGTGTGGCTGCTGCCGTAAAACTGATTGAGTGCGGAAATCTTCAGCATGCTCACCGTCCGAGATAAACCTGAATCACGCGTGGATCATTGCGCACGCTCTCCATCGATCCCTCGCCCAGCAACTGCCCTTCATGCAGCACGCTTACGAGGTCCGCGATCCTGCCGACAAAATCCATGTCGTGCTCGATCACCACCACCGCCCGCTCAGGCGACTTGAGCCCCGCGATCAATTCGGCGGTGCGTGCGGTTTCGTGATCGGTCATGCCGGCAACCGGTTCATCGAGCAGGATCACTTGCGGATCGGCGACAAGCAGCATGCCGATTTCGAGCCACTGTTTCTGGCCATGTGACAGCGTGCCGGCCATCCGGGGCCCTTCATTCTCGAGACCGATCGTCTCGAGCACTTCGTCGATACGCCGGTTCTGCTGTGCGCCGAGGCGCGAGCGAACCATCTCCGCATATCCGCGACCGTTGCGAATCGCCAGTTCGAGGTTTTCGCGAACCCGCAACGCTTCGAACACGCTCGGCTTCTGGAACTTGCGGCCGATGCCGAGGCGCGCGATAGACGTTTCGTCGAGCGTCGCGAGATTCGTGACCTTGTTCAGAAAGACCTCGCCGCCTGCCGGCCGGGTCTTTCCCGTGATGACGTCCATCAAAGTCGTCTTGCCCGCACCGTTCGGACCGATGATGGCGCGAATCTCGCCGTATCGAAACTCCATCGACAGGTTCGTGATCGCCGCGAAGCCGGAAAACGTGACAGACAGGCCGCTGATGTAGATGGCGGTGGCCGGTTGTGGATGGTTCATTGGCCGCCCCCCCTGCTTTCGCCGCCGGCGGCCTTGAGCGTACCCCACAGGCCATTGCCGAAATAGACGACGATCACGAGAGTCACGCCAGCAAGAATGAACGGCCACAGCGCCGGCAGTTGCGCGGTCAGCCAGAACTTGAGTCCGTTGATCACGATAGCTCCGACGATCGCGCCGATCAGGGTGCCGCGCCCACCGATGGCAACCCACACGGCAATCTCGACAGACAGTTGTGGCGAAACGATGGTCGGGTTGACGATGCCGACCTGCGGCACATATAGCATTCCGGCAAACGCCGCGAGTACCGCCGAGAGACACCACGCGAAGAGCTTCAGCGTATGCGTGCGGTAGCCGAGAAAACGCATCCGCGCTTCGTCGTCGCGCACCGCGATCAGCGCCCGGCCAAAAGTGGAGCGCGCGAGAAAACGCACGCCGACATAGGCCACCACCAGTAGCAGGCACGAACATACGGCGAGGCCTATCTGCGTGGACGTATCGGCAATCTTGCGACCGGCGATGCTCGTAAAACCGGTCATGCCATTGTTGCCACCGAGGCCCACGTCGTTGATGAACAACAGCAGCATCAGCGCGTACGTGAGCGCCTGAGTGATGATCGACAGATACACGCCATTGATGCGCGAGCGGAACGTGACGAAGCCAAACGCGCCCGAGACCAGCACGGTGACGATGATCGTGCCGACGATCGTCACATCGAGCCGCGACAGCATCTTCCATACCGCGGGAAAGTCGCTCGCGCCCATGTATTGCATGAAGTCCGGCAATACGTGCGTTTCGGCATAGGCGCCGTTCAGCAGATAGATGGCCATCATATAGCCACCTATGCCGAAGAAGATGCCGTGCCCGAGGCTCAGGATGCCCGCATAACCCCAGACCAGATCGAGCGCCAGCGCGAGCAGCGCGAAACACATGATCTGTCCGATCAGGTTGACGCCGAACAGCGACAGATGCAACGCATTCGACTCCGGAATCACAAAATAGGCAAAGGGCAAATAGAGCGCCAGCAGGACCAGCAGCGGGACGATACCGACCTCCACGGACTGGCCCAGCCATTTCGTTGCGAACGCCGACAAGGTGACTCTCCCGCCGTGACGCGGATCAGGAAACGTATTCATACGCGGGTCTTCAATGCGAAGAGTCCTTGCGGGCGCTTCTGGATAATCAGCACGATGAGCAGAAGCACAGCCACCTTGGCGGCAACTGCCCCGTAGAACGGTTCGATAAACTGGTTGATTTCGCCGAGCGCGAGCGACGACACGACTGTCCCCGCGAGACTGCCCGCACCGCCGAGCACCACCACCATGAACGAGTCGACGACGAAGCCCGTGCCCATCGACGGATTGACGCTGGCAATCTGCGTCAGCACCACGCCGGCCAGTCCCGCGAGGCCGGCGCCCAGGCCGAACGCGATGCGATCGACGCGCTCGGCGGGTACGCCAAGGCAGCGCGCCATGTCGCGCAGCTGCGTGGTGGCGCGCATCAGCAGCCCAAGCTTCGTGAAGCGCACCACGGCGAAGGTCGCCACGAAGATCAGCACGGCGAGCACGATTGCAAATACGCGGTTGTAGGTCACGAAAAAGCCGGGCGCGATCTGCATGCCGCCGTTGAGAAAGGCGGGCGTGATGAACTCGACGTTCTGCGAGCCGAACAGCACCTGAATGAGCTTGATCAGCGCAATGCTGACCGCCCATGTGGCAAGCAGCGTCTCAAGCGGCCGGCGATACAGAAACCGGATGACGAAGAATTCGAGCAACATGCCGCACGCTGCGCAGATCACGAACGCCACGGGAATCGCTACGAAAATGTAGGCGTCGAACAGGCCTGGCAGATGCGCCTGCATGAAACGTTCGACGAGATACGTCGCGTACGCACCGATCATGATGAATTCGCCATGCGCGAGATTGATCACGCCCATCAGGCCGAACACGATCGACAAACCGAGCGCCGTCAGCAACAACACGCCGGCATAGCTCAAGCCGCTAAACAGAATCGACAAGCCCTTGCCGAGCGACAGCCACGTATCCATGTTGCGGATCGCACCCTGCACGGCAGCCAGCACGCCGGGATCCGAACGCACGGAATCCTGCGCCGCAAAGTTCGCCAGCGCGGTCCGCGCGGTTTCGCTCGGCACCTCGGCCACAGCCTTGATCGCCGCCAGTCGGTCGGCCTTCACATCGCTGTTCAGCCCGCGTTTAGCCAGCGCCAGCGTGAGAATGGTCGCGATATCCGGGTCGTGCTGCGCCTTGACCGCACGGGCGACGACAGCGGGGTCGAGCAATACGTAGAACTTGTCGACTTGCCGCGCAGCCGTCGCGCGGGTGTCCTGCTGCGGAGAGAACAGGTCCATTTCCGCCGACGCCACCGCGAGCCTGCGCATCATCACGATGCTCGGCACATAGGGCGAAGCCGCCGGCGCGTTGGCGCGCGGCTGAAGGGTCGCGGCGTCGAACGCAGGGTTTCCCTGCAGCGTCGCCTGCCCGTCTGCGCCGCACGCCAGCGTGCCGTTACGAATCGCATCGACGATCCGACGCGCCCACGCACGCTCATGCGTATCGTCCGACACGCCGGTTTCGACAAGTTGCTCTAATGCAGAGGCCTTATCGCCGTTTGTCGCGCAGAACGACGTGAGCATCGCGGCGCGGCCCGGCGCGGCGCTCGCGGTAGTGGCCCAAACAAGCGCCAGACAAGCGATCGCGCGAAAGATCTGCCTGAAATTGATCATGGGTGTTTCCATTCGATCCTGCTAGGGGACCGGCATGCTTGCGTATGCCGATCCCACACCTGCTGACAGTGCGACAGGGACTGTCAAGCCTTGCCGATGAACGGGCTGAATGCCACCGGCTTCTCGATGTCTTTCGACTTCCACAAAATGTCGAAGCCCTGAGTCGCGTTGATCGAGCCGATCATGTCGCCCCGCCACAAATACTGCGTGGAAGCATCCATCTTCACCGTGTAACCTGCCGGATCGACCATCGACTGACCCGCGAGCGCCTTGCGCACCGCGTCTGTGCCGGTGGAATGCGCTTTCGCGGCAGCCTGCGCCCACAGATTGATGCCGAGGTAGGTCGACACCATAGGGTCGATCACCATGTCCGGCCGATGCTTCAGGTTATGCGCGCTGACGTAGGTCTTCCAGTCGCTCTTGAACTGGCGATTCTGCGGCGTATCGACGTTCTGGAAATAGCACCAGCAGCTGAGGTGGCCGACCAGCGGCTTCGTATCGAGACCTTCCAGATCGCTGTCGACCACATCCAGGCCAAGAATCGGAATATCGGTGGCGCGCACGCCCTGATTGATCGCTTCCTTGAACATCGCCGGAATCGAATCGCCCACCACGGTCATTACGACGATGGCCTGGCCGCCCGGTTGCGCGGCGAAGTCCTTGATATCGCGCACGATGGTCTGGAAGTTCGACTGTCCGAATGGAACGTAATGTTCGCGCCATGCCGAGTCCGGAATGTTCTTGGTCTTCAGATAGCCCTTGAGCATCTTGTTGATCGTGCGTGGCCAGACGTAGTCGCTGCCGATCATATAGAAGCGCCTGGCACCGCCGCCCTGGTCACTCATCAGGTAATCGATCGCCGGGAGCACCGAGCTACTCGGCGGCGAATTCAGATAGACGACGTTCTTCGACTGCTCTTCGCCTTCGAAGTGAAGCGGATAAAACAAGAGACTGTCCTGCGACTCGACCACCGGCAACACCGACTTGCGCGACACCGACGTCCAACAGCCGAACAGCGCCGCGCATTGGTCGCGCAGAATCAATTGCTTCGAGAGCTGCGCATACATGGGCCAATCCGACGCCGGATCGACGACGACGCCCTGAAGCTTGCGCCCGAGCACGCCACCCTTGGCGTTGATCTGATCGATCGTCATCAGCGCCGTATCTTTTAGCAGCGACTCGCCATTGGCCATCGTGCCCGATTGCGAAAACAGCAGGCCGAGCTTGATCGGATCGCTGGTTCCCGCGGCAAACGCAGCCTTAGGTAGCGCAGTGCCCGCAGCGGTCACCAATCCGGAGCCGACTGCCGACAGGAAAGTACGTCTTTTCATTTGCTTCACTCCGACATGGATTAGAAATCGCAAACGCAAAAAGCCCGAAACCAGACAAGCTGGATTCGGGCTTTTTTGGCCGGTGCCGCTCAAGACGCCTTTGTCTCGAACAGCGAAATAAATGCTGTGGGTCACCGCTATGCACGGCGGGTCAGCGTCACCGTAGGAGCAATGGTCATGCCAGCGGTTTGCGTTCGGCGGGGTGCGTGCCGCAAAACCCTTTTGTGCAGCGGGTGCAAATTGATTAGTTGCGTCCCGGTCAACTCGGAAGGCATTATAAA
This sequence comes from Paraburkholderia sp. RL17-373-BIF-A, assembly GCF_046030175.1. Lineage (NCBI taxonomy): Bacteria > Pseudomonadati > Pseudomonadota > Betaproteobacteria > Burkholderiales > Burkholderiaceae > Paraburkholderia > Paraburkholderia sp. RL17-373-BIF-A. Next base: position 108,677 of record NZ_JARESO010000024.1, on the reverse strand, counting down.
TGAAGCACTTTGCGCGACTGACTGCTTGAGCACCGCACAAAGTCAGTGCGAGTGCGCACCAGTCACGTGCTACACGCACAAACAGTGCACTTCCCTGGCGACCATTGGTTTTGACGAATGACTCGTATTGATGCCAGCCGTACCTCGGACCCAATCAGAATTGGCGTCCTGTATTCACGCTCAGGCGTAACCTCGGCCGCGGAGCTCACTCAACTGCAAGCCACCATGCTTGCGGTGGAGGAGATCAATCGCGCAGGCGGCGTGTCCGGACGCGAGATTGAACTCGTCTGTTTAGATCCGCAATGCCAGCCGCGGCGTTATGCCGACCTCGCAGAACAATTGATTCTCGAACACCGGGTTCGGATCATCGTTGGCTGTTACATGTCCAGCACGCGCAAGGCGGTCATTCCGATTGTCGAACGGCACAATGCGCTGCTCTTCTATGCGACTCCGTATGAAGGCTTCGAATACAGCCGTAATGTGATCTACACTGGCGCGGCGCCAAATCAGAACACCTTGCCGCTCGCCAGTTTCATGCTCACGCAGTTCGGCTCACGCGTGAGCATGATCGGTTCAGACTATGTGTGCCCATACGAGTCGAATCGCGTGATGAGCGATCTGATTCTCGAACGCGGCGGAGAAAAGGTGGACGAAACCTATCTGTCGCTCGATGCGCCGTGGGAGAGTTATCTGGATGCCGCGAAGCGGATCAAGCAACTCGCACCCGACTTCATTTTCTCCACGGTAGTGGGAGAAGGCATTCCGCATCTGTACCGTGCGTTTGCGCAGGTCGGGCTCGATCCGTACCGCACACCTATCGCTAGCCACATGACCAGTGAAGCCGAAATCGCAGTAATGGGAAACGACCTCGCACAAGGACACATCACCTCAGCCGCGTACTTCCAGAGTGTGGATACAGCCGCGAACCTCGGCGCCGTCGCCCGCTATCAGGCTCGCTTCGGCGACGATCAGCCGACCAATATGTGCTGGGAAGCCTCCTATTTCCAGGTGCATCTGCTCGCGGATGCGATCCGCCGCGTCGGCTCCGACGACCCGACGCTGTTGCTGCGCGTGTTGCCCGGACTCGAATTCGACGCGCCGCAAGGCCGCGTGCGTATCGACGAGCACAATAACCACACATACCTGCACCCGTTGATCGGCCGGGTCGACGCGCATGGCCGTTTCGATATCATCGGGCGCGCGCCCGAACGCGTGAAGGCGGATCCCTACGTCGTCTCTCACAGCACGCCAGCGTGGACCGCGCACGCGCATCCTCAACTCGCGCGCGCGGGAGCGGATCGATGAAGGGGACCGCGCAGACGCCGGTGATCCTGCGCGACCTGCGTTCGCTAAAAGTCGTTGTGATTCATCCGCAGGATCAGGACGGTGAAGAGTTGCTCGCGCAGCTTCAGCGCATCGGTTGTGAGGTGCAGGTATGTTGGCCGCGCCTCGATAGCCTGCCTTGCGACACCGGCCTCGTCGTCATGGCGATGCGTCCTGAGACGCTGTCAGTCGATTATCCGTGGCTCGGAACCAGCACGTCGCCGCCTGTAATTCCGGTCGTGACTTACGAAAATCCGATCACCATCGAAGCGGTGCTGCGGTTGAATGCGTTCGCTACGATCCCGTCGCCGGTCCGCTCGTTTGGGTTATTGACCGCCATCGCCGTCGCGCTCACACAATTCAAGGCATCCCGCGCACGTGAGCGATACATCGAGCGGCTTGAGCAGAAGCAGGCGAAAGTTCGGGTGATCCAGCAGGCCACCCGGATCGTAATGGACTCGCGCGGCATGTCTGAAGAAGATGCGTATCAGCTGCTGCGCTCACAGGCGATGCTCAAACGCGAACAGATCGAGACCGTGGCCGGCGACATCGTCAAGGCACACGAAACCCTGAGTTTCTAGCCTCGGCGCGCTGGCGTCGCGCAGGCGCAATTGAGTTCGGCGTTTGGGCGCGACGGATGGGCGATGCTTTGGCGGCAATTTATTTCGAAAATTTGTCTATTAGGCAACCGAAATTCCGGCGTTTCGGACCGAAAGTGACAGCATGGGGAGGTTAAGGTCGGTCGGATCCGCCATCGTTTTCTTCCGGCACGATGACGGTTCGTGGAACGCGTTTTCGGCAAAGGCGAGCAGGCTGGCGATGCGCGCTTATCCGCTTGCGCGTGAGCGAGGGGTCGGGCGTCAATAGCAGGCGTCGGTGTCGTCGCCTGCCGGTTTTGGAGTCCCCACCCGCGAGCAGTGCACCCCCTCTTACCCCGATGGAACGCCCACTCAAAGGGTTAGCACGGGAAGCGCGCGCATATTCTCATTGCAGAGTATCCCGTCAACCGAGTCAATCGCACCGACGAACTGTTGCCATGGGTCGTTGCCTATCGGCTTCACGCCGACGTCATCTGAACCCACTATAAATCGCGTTCAGCACCTTGACATCCGCGCGCGTTCAGATACGGTCACGATTGGACACGTACGGATATTCTGCCAATCTAATCACTGAAGACGTCTCCCACGAACCCGGCGAATCTGGCGTGAAGAATAACCAGTTGGTGGCACGGACATGTTGCCGAAACCGATACGAGCCGGCGTTGAGCACCAAGAAATTTCACGTCGTTTCGATCGACGGCAGCCACGAAGGCGCTCCACGCAAAATACCTCGTATTGGCTTGAGAACGCGCTTCTAGTAGGTTGGCCGGACATCCGTCGTTCCTGCACCAACGTGCAGTGCGACGGCCCCTTAGGTCTCACCTTTGAAGAGCACAGAACACATTCGCGGGCGATCCATCCGCGTAGTTTGCGATGACCTGTACGCTCGGCTCCTTCCGGCACGTTCCCTTGACCAAAGTTGGCTCGGTCCACGATAGTTCTTTTATCGCTATTTTTTCCGCAAGCACACCTGCAACGCATCCGGCACTACGCAAAGCGACGAACTTCCGACGGGCAACGCCAGACGAATCGATACTTCGGAGTACGTCTCGAATGACAACGAGCCTGTTAGGATCGGCGCCGACATCGCCGTTGCCGCTGACTGTCGACGTGATGGCGCATATCGTTATCGGAGCGAGTGAAAGCGAAGGACGCCTTCGGGAGCTACTTCAAGGTGGGCCCGCCACTGACCGTCCTGACCATCGCGGTCGGCGTGCTGTGGCTCTCCGTCAGATAGACACCTACGCATGCGTCGAAGCGGTTTGAACCGAGTCGACGCGACACTGCCTGCACGACCCGTTGGACGCGGGTAACCGCGCCCAGCTACCCGACAATACCCGTGCAGGGTCACCTTGCCGCCGGTGCCGGTTTGCTTCGGTACGAGCCCTGCCCATGCGGCAAACTCACGGCCCGACCTGAACGATTTCGCATCATCCATCATCGCTGCTGCTACCGGCGCTGTAAGCAGTCCCACGCCAGGAATCTCGCTGATCGCCTTCACAGCCTTGTCTTCCTTCTTCCACTCGCGCATACGCCGCTCGATATTTGCAATCTGTTCGTCCAGCTTTGCCAGCCCGTTCCATTGTTCGCGCAACGTGTTGATCAGCGCCGATGGCAGGCGCTCTGCAATACGGCCGAACACTTCCGGTATCGCCTTGTCCAGAGTCGCACGCCCGCAGCCCATAACCTCGCCGCACTCCGTCAGCAAGCCTCGCAGACCGTGCGTACCGTTCTTCAACTTGACAATATCAATCAGGCATCGAACTGGTGCATCGCATTCGAGAAGGCCGGTTCGTCACGTGAGTTCGCAGGCTTTCTTTCATCGCCCTCTTTGTGCCGGCGTCCGAAATACCTCGATAGTCATGGCACGTATGCCCTCAAATCCGGCAAAATGATGCAGTGACGAGCGCGGCTCGAACCGTCGTCGGCGCTTGAATCACATTACATACGAAAGGAGACAGCACGTGCGATCAAGCAGACTGGCTTGCAAGATTTTCAGCGTCGCGTTTTTTGCCGGGTTCGCGATGTCGGCGTCAGCCCAAGTGGCAACAGGCGATACATCGTCACTGAAAATCGCGCTATCGAATAACTACGCCGGCAACAGCTGGCGTCAGATGATGCTCAAGAGTTGGTCCGACGTCGCGGACGTCGCGGACGTCGCAGTCAAACAGAAAGTGGTGGCAGCTGCACCCACATTTACCACGGCCGAAAGCCAGGCGACCGAGCAAGTCCAGCAAATCCAGAACCTGATTCTCCAGGGCTTCAAGGCAATAACGGTCGACGCTGTGTCCCCCACCGCGCTTAACGGCGTGATCAAGCAGGCGTGCGCCGCGGGCGTGACGGTCGTGTCGTTCGACGGCATCGCAACCGAGCCTTGCGCATACCGAATCGCCGTCGACTTCCAGGGCGTGGGCAGAATGCAGGTGGATTATCTGGCGAAGCGACTCAATGGCAAGGGCGACCTGCTCGAGATCCGCGGACTGGCCGGCGTGTCGGTCGACGACGAGATTCATCAAGGCATGGTCGAGGAGCTCAAAAAGTATCCGGGTCTGAAGGTAGTCGGATCGGTACATGGCGACTGGACACAAACAGTCGCGCAGAAAGAAGTGGCGAGCATCTTGCCGACGTTGCCGAAAATCGACGGCGTCCTCACGCAAGGCGGCGATGGTTTCGGCACAGCACAGGCGCTGAAGGCAGCCGGCAGGCCGACACCGATCATCATCCTCGGCAATCGCCAGGAAGAACTCGCGTGGTGGGCCGATCAGAAGAAGAGCGGCTATGAAACCATGTCGGTAACCATTCCGCCGGGTGCGTCCACGTTTGCATTCTGGGTGACGCAGCAATTGCTGGCAGGCAAGAAGATGCCGCACGACATCCGTATGCCCGTGCTCCAAGTGAAGCCGGAAGAGCTCGACGCCGTGCTGGCAAAAACGCCGCCGGGCTCGCTCGCGAACAAGGAATACACGCGCGAGGAAGTGGTTGCAGTCGTGGCAGGCAAGTAACGAATCCACAAGCGCCGGCCGGCTTGATTGGCCGGCGCTGTACGTTGTTTCTGCTTCAGCGTGCGGCGCCCCGAACACCAACATGCAGCGCATACACCGATGAACTCGCTGTAATGAACAGCCGGTTGCGGCTCAGGCCGCCAAAGGTCAGGTTGGCCACCGTTTCGAGAATCAGGATCTTGCCGAGCAAGGTGCCATCTGGCGCATAGCAGTGCACACCGTCTTCCGCACTCGTCCATACATTGCCGTGTTCGTCCGTCCTCAGGCCATCCGGCACGCCGCTTTCCATCTCCACGAATATGCGTCCGTTGCGCAACGCTCCGCCGCTGGCGACGTCGAAGACGCGGATATGGCGCGGCCCATCCACATCATGCGACGCACCGGAGTCCGCAATGTACAGACGTGCTTCGTCCGGCGAAAACGCAAGTCCATTAGGCTTAACGAAGTCGTCGGCAACGAGGCACACGCGTCCATCGTCTGGCGAAACACAATACACATTGCAACTACCGATTTCGCTCGATGCGCGAAAGCCTTCGTAATCGCTCAGGATTCCATAGTCAGGATCGGTGAACCAGATCGCGCCGTGCGAATCAACAACAAGATCGTTTGGGGAATTCAGTCGCCGGCCTTCGTAATGCGACGCGAGCACGACAACGCTGCCATCGTGCTCCGTGCGCGTGACTTGACGGCCGCCGTGCTCGCAGCTTAACAGGCGTCCTTCGCGGTCGCGGGTATTGCCGTTGCTGTAATTGGAGTTGGACCGGTAGACGCCCACGCCCATGCCCGGCGCCCATCGCAACATGCGGTTGTTGGGGATATCACTCCAGATCAGCAAGTCGGTCGCCGGAAAGTACACCGGCCCCTCGGCCCACAGGCATTCGTCGGTGAGCCTTTGCAGTGGCGCATTAGGCTGGACCAGCGTGCGAAAACGGGGATCGTGTACTTCAAGTTCGTCAGATTTCACTATCTTGTCCTTTTGAACGCGCTTTTATCGCAACGCCTTGCCGCCGGCCGCGACCGTTACGACAATGATCAGCAAACCGTACACCACCGAGCGCACGCCCGAATCGGCGCCGACCGCATTGAGTACGGCATTCGTGAGAAACAGGAACATCGATGCACCCCAGACCCCGGCGATGGTCGGCTTGCCGCCTGTGACGAGCGTGCCGCCGATCACGACAACGGCGATCGATATCAACATGTACTCCACGCCCATGTCGAGCGACGCGCCGCCGGAGACCGCCGCGAGCAGCAGCGCGGTGACCGCCGCAATCACCGATGACAGCACGTAGGCAATGCAACGCGTCCAATGCACATCGACGCCTGCGAGCCATGCAGCGCGCGAGTTCTGTCCGATGGCGGAAAGCCGGCGGCCGTAGATGGAACGATGCAGCAGCAACGCGAGCGCAAGCGACAACACAAACGCCGCCAGTGCAATGTACGGGATCTGCGCGAGGCGACCGGCTGCAAACGCCCCGAGCGCAGCAGGCGGCGGCGGCAATTGACGCCCCTGCGTGATTGCCAGCGACTGGATTATGAAGCTGGACGACAACGTCGCGATGATCGGCGGAATGCGAAGCAGGCGGATCAGCGCGTAATTGGCGAGCCCGACCGCGATACCCACGCCGAGCACCGCCGCGAAGCCCAGCACGATCTGGCCGTTCAACCCGTTCATCACGTGCATGCTGACGACGCCCGCGAGTGCGATCGTGGACGGCACCGACAAGTCGATGTTGCCCACGCCGGACGTGATGACAAGCATCTGCCCGAGACCCACCAGCACCATGAAAACGCCGTACACCAGCGCCGTCTGGGCCACGTTGGCCGCAATCGAAAACCCGAAGATCAAGACGATGGCCAGCCAGACCAGAACCGCACCCGCGAACGACCAGGCCCACGGCGCCTGAACGCTTTTGAGCCGGGCCAACCAGCCGGATCTGGGCACCAGCGCAACGGTCGCTTCTTTATCGCTGCGCACTTCGCTGGATGTTTGCGGGCTCATTGGTGGTCTCCGCGTTGCAGCATCACGCGCAACGACAGCACGACGATCAGGATCGCCCCTTGCATGCCGACTTGCCAGTCCGACGAAATATTCAGGAATGCGAGAAACGACGCGGCAAGCGTCAGCGTGATCGCGCCCAGCACCGCACCGATCACCGACACGCGCCCGCCGACGAATTCCCCGCCGCCCAGGATCACGGCCGCAATCGACAGCAGCGTATAACGCAAAGCGAGATTGGCATCGGCAGAGGTGGTCAGGCCCAGAAGCGACAAACCCGACAAAACGCCGAACAAACCCGCGATGCCGTAAAGCGTCGCCTTGCTGCGCACGAGCGACCAGCCGAAACGACGCATCGCGCGTGGATTTCCCCCGGCTCCGCGAATCCGGACGCCCGCCGACGTGCGCATCAGTAACAGATGCCCAAGCACTGCGATCAGGGCGGACCAGACGATAGGTGCTGCGATCCACGGTGTCTGGTAGTTCATCGCCGTGCCGAGCCACTCGGGGCTCGTGCCGCCCGGGGAGGGCAGCAACACGATCGCGAGCCCGCTCCAGACGAACGCCAGGCCAAGGGTCACCACAATCGATGGAATCTGCCGCAACTCGATCAGCGCCCCGACCGCTGCGTACGCCAGCACGCAGCCCACCAGCGCCAGTACGCCGAGCCACGGCTGCTTCACCAGCAGGGTCGCGCCAATGCAGGCCACGAGGCTCACAAATGGCCCGATCGATAAATCCAGGTCGTTGACCGTGATGATCGCGAGTTGAGCGAGCGTCGCGAGCACGATAGGCACGGCAAGGTTCAGCAACAGGCTCGAACCGAAATAGCTCATCGTTGCTGGCTGCAGGCACAGGATCGGCACGAGCACGGCGACCAGCGAGATGGCCGGAAGCAACGCGCGCAATCGCGCCTGGGTAATCGCAAACGTCATGCGGCATGCTCCTCGAAACTGGCGGCCAGGAGTGCTTCCTCCGTGCATTCGTCGGCGTGCAGCAGGCGCGTGACAGATGCCGAACGAAACACATAGGTCCGGTCACAATACGTCAGTTCTTCGTTCTCGGTCGTGTACCAGATGAAGGTGCGGCCCTTCGCCGCTTCGTCGCGCACGAGTTGATAGATGTCTCGTTTGGTGCCGACATCGACACCGCGAGTGGGATCGTCCATCAGGATCAGATCGGCATCCGAAGCGAGCGCGCGTGCGAACAGCACCTTTTGCTGGTTACCGCCGGACAGCGAGAGAATGCCCGCGTTCATCGATGCACCGCGAATCCCGATCTTCACGCGCCACGCCTCGACGACCGCGCGCGCCGCCGCAAAATCCACGAGCCCTCGAATCGGCAAGCGCTTCGCCCCGGCCCTGCCCGCTTCAGCCATACCGCCGCCCAACCAGCGGAGGTCGAGGTTCTGCGCGATCGACCAAACGGGAAACACACCGTCGCGCCCGCGATCGCCTGCCACGAAAGCCACTTTCGCGCGACCAGCTCCGCGGCTGGTAGCGGCTTCGTAGATGGCTAGCAGCGCCTCCGTCTGCCCTTGTCCCGCGAGCCCCGCAAAGCCGATCACCTCGCCGCGCGAAGCATCGATCTTCGTTCGCCGTCCCGCGCCGAGCGCCCATTGGTACTCCGGGCCGTCGGCGCGTTGAAGGCGCGCACGCTGGTCGGCCGACGCCTTGTCGACCTCGAGGTGCTGGCCCATCGCAAGGATGATCGCTTTGCGGCTGAGATTGTCCCGCGCGAGCACGCTGACAATGCTCCCGTCGCGCATCACTATCACGCGGTCCGCCACACGCTGTATCTCGCCGAGCATGTGAGTGATAAGCAGGCACGTGATGCCGCCCTGCGCAGCCTTGCGCACGAAGGCAAGCAACTGTTCCGCGGTATGCGCATCGAGCGACGAGGTGGGTTCGTCGAGAATCACGAGACGCACGGGAGTATCGGTGATAGTGAAACCCCGGGCGATCTCGACCATCTGCCGCTGCGTGAGCGTGAGGTCGGAGACCAGTTCGTTGCCGCTCAATCCGTTGCCGGGAAAGATTTCTTCCAGCTTCGCACGCATGAGAGCGGTCGCCCGCCGCCGCCAACTGCGCCCACGCAGTTGCGGATGCACGATGCACATGTTCTCGGCGATGCTCAAGTTCGCGCAGAGCGACAACTCCTGGAACACGCAGCGCACGCCGGCGTGGCGCGCGGCGTTGGCGTCGTAGCCCGGCAACGACTCGCCATCGACCTCGATGTGCCCTTGCGTAGGTTCGAAGACGCCCGCGAGCACGGCCATGAGCGTCGATTTTCCGGCGCCGTTATGCCCGGCGATGCCTACGCACTCGCCCCGCAGGAAGCTGAAGTTGATATCAGTCAGCGCGCGCACGCGGCCGAATGTCTTGCCGATGCCATGGAACCGGATCAGCGCCTCGCGCCCTGTCTCTTCCGTCTCTGGCGTATTTTTTATTTCGCCCATTCACATGCTCCGCATGTCTGGTTCCGACATCACATAACCGCCTGGGTCGGGCTCATGCGCCCGCCGCGGGCGGGCGCATTCAGCTTACTTCTTGCTGAGCAGCGCGACCGTTTGCGGCAACGTGTAGGTCACGTCGCTGATGCCGCCCTGCGGCGTCGCCGAGAGCTTCGCCTGCAACTGTTCCTGCGAAATATCGAGGAGCGGCACATTGATGGTCACGTCCTTCGGGATATTCTTGCCGGCCAACACCTGCTGTGCCACCCAGAATGCAAACGATACCGCGCCCGGGGGATTCGACAGTGAACGCGACTGATAGCCGTTTTTCGACTGCTCGTTCCACCAGTTGAGCTCCGCATACGTGCTGCCGATAATCATCGGCGGAACCGGCCGGTTGGCCGCCGTGAAGGCCTGCGCAATGCCGAACGACATCTCGCCTTCGGTCGCCACACCATCGACTTGCGGAAGCGTCGGCAGGATGCCGGCCACCGCCTTCTGCGCCACCGATTGCGTCCAGTCGCCGTTCACCGAACCGACGAGCTTCATGCCCGGGTACTTCTTCAGTCCCGCGAGCACACCCTCGTGCATGAGGTTATCGACGGAGATCCCCGCCACGCCTCGCACTTCGAGAATATTGCCCCTGCCGTTCAGACGTTTGGCGAGATAGTCGACGCCCGCCTCGCCCCAGCCGCGGAAATCGAAATTAACACGATACGCGCACGGTTCATCGACAATGCCGTCGAACGACACCACGACGACGCCGGCGGAGCAAGCCTTCTTGATCGTACCGTTGAGCGCGGTGGGCGAGACGGCGTCGATCACGATCGCGTTATAGCCCTGCAGAATCAGGTTCTGGATCTGCTGGGCCTGCTCCGTCACCTGGTTCTCGGCGGTCGTAAACGCAGGCGCGGCGGCGACTTTCTTTTCCTGCACCGCAACAGTCGATACCGCAGCCCAGCTCTTGAGCATCGATTGCCGCCAGGCGTTGCCCGCGAAGCTATTGGACAGTGCGATCTTCTTTTGCGACGTATCGCCAGCCGCCACCTGTGCGTGCGCCGAAGACGCCACCATGCACGACGCCAGCGCGAGCACGGCGCACACATGCTTTCCTGAACCGATCATCCATTTGTCTCCTGTTATGACAGCGTTTCCGATTTTGATGCCGAGTTGGGGCTAGGCCAGCTCCCTTGCCTTGCGGATGCCTTCCCAGAGCCCGTTCAGATAGACCGCGCCGAGGGCGCGATCGTAGAGGCCATAACCTGGCTTGCCCGTCTCGCCCCATATCATTCGGCCGTGGTCCGGACGGAGATACCCGGTGTAATCCGCATCGCTGTAGGCCTGCATGATCGCCGCCATGTCGAGCGAACCATCAGCCGTTCGATGCGCGGTCTCATGGAAATCGCCTTTATCGTTCACCTTGACGTTGCGCATGTGCGCAAACGGGATGCATCCCCGGGCGGCGAATTCCCGGACCATCGCGGCGACGTCGTTCGCGGTATCTGCGCCGAGCGAGCCGGAACATAACGTGAGCCCGTTCGCCGGGCTATCCACGATGGAAAGTACGCGTTCAAGATCCGCGCGATTCTTGACGATACGCGGCAAGCCGAAAATGGGTCGCGGCGGATCGTCAGGATGGATTGCCATGCGGATTCCGGCTTCCTCCGCCACGGGAATAACGCGCTGTAAGAAGTATTCGAGGTTTGCCCAGAGGCGCTCTTCACTGCAGGACGCGTATTCGGCCAGCAGCGCGCGCAATTGGCCTGCGTCGTAGCTCAAATCCCAGCCGGGCAACTGGATTCCGTCGTCGGGATTGATGCTCGCGACCGTGTCCACGTCGAACGCAAGCGTGGTCGAACCGTCGGGCAGGCACTTCGCAAGCGTGGTCCGGGTCCAGTCGAACACCGGCATGAAGTTGTAGCAAACGACCTTGATTCCGGCCGCGCCCAGATTGCGCAGCGTGCGCGCGTAATTCGAAATCAATGCGTCCCGCGAGGGCTTGCCAAGCTTGATGTCTTCATGAACCGGCACGCTCTCGATCACATCGATTGCCAGGCCCGCCGCGTGGACGGTGGCCTTCAGTTCGACGATTTTCTCGGGCGGCCAGACTTCCCCGACAGGCACGTCGTAGATGGCCGAAACAATGCCGTACATGCCCGGGATCTGACGGATATAGTCCAGCGAGACGGGGTCGTCCCGGCCGAACCACCGAAAAGTCATCTTCATGCCGTTGCCTATTAAGGACCCGTCCCGAAGGGATGCTATGCTTACAAAAAGCAATTTTTTGGTCGGGTGGTCAGGCCACTAGACCGCAAAAACAGTATAGCGGCTTACTTTTGGGCGCGCAATTCAGTTGACGGAGTGAAGAGATGGAACTGCCGAGCCTCAAAGCGGAGCGCTTGTACCAGAAGATTTCGACGTTGCTCATCGGATTTATCAAGGACGGCACGTTTCAACAAGGGCAGGCATTGCCGGCCGAGCGCGAACTGTCGAAACAACTTGGGGTTGGCCGGTCGTCGGTGCGCGAAGCGCTGATCGCACTCGAGATAGCAGGCTGGGTCGAAATCCGCACCGGCACCGGCGTGTTCGTCCGTCACCCCGGCGAAGCCCGCATCGAGCCCGCGCTGATGGACGCGGAGTTCAGCGCGGCGGACTTGCTGTCCGCGCGCGCGGTGATCGAGGGCGAGATCGCCGCGCTTGCAGCCAAAAACGGCACTGATGCGCAGCGAGAAGCGCTGGCGCGAACCATCGGCATGCTGGAGGCGCAATCGGTGAACAACGCCGCGTTTCTCGACGAGGACAAGCGCTTTCACTTGCTTATCAGCGAAATGACCGGTAACGCGGTGCTGACCGAGGTGATGACGGTTCTCTGGAACAAGCGCTACAGCCCCATGTTCACTCATCTCGAGACCTTTTATGCCGACGAGAACATTCCTGTCGCGCTGAACGCGGACCATAGACGAATTGGCGAGGCGATCCTGAATCGCGACGCGCGCGCGGCGAAAAATGCGATGCGCGCGCATCTGCGCAATGTGCATCACACACTGTTCGCGGATTCACCGGACGGCGCTCCGCCGGACAATGGCTAGATGCATGACTACGGTCGGAATAACGCGAGTACGGAACGCCTCGGCGCGAGAATGAGGTAATCGTCCTTTTCGTTCAATTTCTGACAGTTAGTGTCTAAAAACGGTTATCTATCAGAGGCTTGGTGAATCCGTGTTTCGGGGAAATGTTGCAGCACAGGAGATCCTTGCTGGACAGGGCTCTGCGGGCGATGACCGCCAGAAATTACTGAGATGGACCCGACGCCTCCCCCGGGGGACACTAATCGACTCAACCGGACGTCTGGATGGAGGTTCATCATGGAAATCGATATTCTCGGCATTGATCTCGCCAAACAGGTATTCGTGCGACCTGCAAGTCGCGTGAGTTTCTGTCTCACAGGTGCAGGTATGACCTGATGAAACCGGTTGTTCCATCAACCGTTCCCTACCCGGACATGCGGAGTTGGTAACAGCTCGGTGTGAAGCTTCGGGGACAACGTAGCCGCCGGGTAGCCGGTACGCCGTGCCGCGAGGCAAGGCGGAATCTGCCAGCACGAAGGCGGAGAGGAGCAAGGGATGAGTGGATACGACCAACATATGTGAACTTCCGCTAAACGTCGTGAGTTTGAACAAGCCAAACGTGCTGACAGGCTTGAACCAAAACGGTACGCGGTGAGGAGTGGTCTTTGAATACTGGGCCGCCATGGACAATCAGCCGCCGGCGAAGAGGAAGGGTCCGCCCCGCTCGGAGATTCATGCGGAACAGGGTAAGCCCATAGTGCTGCCGGCATCGGCAGGCGAACCGCAAGGAACGCTGTTGGCGCTGTGGGTAAAGGAATGCGGAGAAAGCGAATGCCCGGCTGTAATGGACGGGATACGGGCTGCAACATCGCTCGACGCGAAAGCGGGCAGACTTCCCTGCGGTCATTCATGGCGAGAGAACCTTGACCAATCGTTATACGAGGGAAGGCAGATGACGGCGATCGGCGCGAAAGCGACCGGGGCTGGTGCGCCCTCGCGCGCTGCACAGATGTGGGATCAGGCAAACTGGTCGCACGTCGAGGCAGATGTAAAACGACTTCAGGTGCGTATCGCCAAGGCAGTTCGGGAAGGCCGATGGGGCAAGGTAAATGCATTGCAACGTCTGCTAACCCGCTCGCATAGCGGCAAGATGTTAGCCGTGAAGCGGGTGACGGAGAATCGCGGCAAGAGAACGCCGGGGGTGGACGGCAGGATATGGTCATCTCCGGCGGCCAGATGGAACGGAATGTTGTCACTTCGACATCGCGGCTATCGTGTGATGCCGCTGCGACGCGTTTACATTCCAAAGAGTAACGGCAAGAAGCGTCCGCTGGGAATTCCCTGTATGCAGTGCCGGGCGATGCAGGCGTTATGGAAGCTCGCTCTGGAACCGGTGGCGGAGACACTGGCGGCCCCGAATTCCTATGGATTCCGGCCCGAGCGCTCGACGGCCGACGCCATCGAACAGTGCTTCATCACTCTGGCAGGCATAGAGTTCATGCATCGCATTTGCAAAGGACACTTCAACCTCGCGAAGCTAAGCCTCAAGGATACCGCTGCGCCCGCTGTGTGGGATGCCGTCCTGACGGTTCGATAAGACTTCCTTAGTTATACGAAACACAACGACCCGGACCGCCTATTTGCACCAGAACCTCAACCTCTGCCGAGTTGCCCGCCACGGGGCACATCACGGCCAATGAGAGATGGTGGGCAGTGAGGCCTTCATGTTGAGTCTTTTGGCCTGTGCGGTCGGTCGCTGATGCAGATCGCAGGCGATAACGGCGGACTTCGGTATTTGGTTTGAAACAAATGGATGTTCGGACCTGCGCCGGCTGTGAGTCTTCCTGACAGCGTACCAAAACACAATGCGGCGCTAGACCAGCGACACTCCGCTGGCCATCATCTGCTCCTGGCGACTAGGTACCCTGTACCGACGCAGATATCTGAAAGGCAGATCACCGCCTTCGATGTCTGCCTGCGCTCTAGCCACGCACGAACCACGTTCGTTTGGCCGAAGTGAGCATGCCCCGGTACACAAGCCAGGAGACGAGAAAGCTTGCTGGCGCGGAGAACGACTGCACAAGTCCCGGGACATTCATCAACACAAGACCGGCGAACGCACCTGCAAACCATGCGGTCAGGCCGCCTGGATTGAAAGCAGGCACGTGCGAATCGCGGCATTCGACTTCCCCGCCGATCAGTTCGTCGTAGCGTGTCGAACGGATGTGTGCGAGCGCCACACCGACCCACGCGACCACGAAGATTCCCTGATACGCCAGCGCCTGCAGGATCTTCGAAAATACATCGGCCATCATCAAGGCATAAACAGCCACGCCGACAACCAGCGCCCACACGAACTTCGGCGCGCGAAGGCCGAGTACTTTCTGGGAAAAAGCCTGCATATTGATGGCCGCGAGATAGTAGTTCGCGGTATTGATGCGCGACTGCGTTACCCACACGAACAGCAGACCCCAGACCCCCATCAGCTTGAGCAGCGCAAGCACAACGGATACTTCCGAAAGTGTGCCGAGGCCTGGAATCGTACTGACCAGATAGATGCCGACCGCTCCATTCAGCAGGAACGTGACCAGATAGAACGGCATGCCAAAGTTGAAGCGGCCGTGGTAACCCGCGTCCTCCTTGCGGCCAAAACGGGCGTAGTCGAAAGTGAACATCATCAGCACCCAGACGCCCATGTAATAGACAAAGCAACTCCACCAGCCGTTGGCCGGTGCGTTGCCTTTCGGGCCGAAGTCGAGCCACGCTGCGTTGTAGCCATATTCATGGGTAGCCAGCGCGACGGCAGCGACCAGCCCGAGCAGATAGAACGGCAACAGTACGCCGTTGAACTTGTCGAGCCAGTGCTGCACGCTGCCGAACACGAGTGGCACGCTGTAGCAAACGACGATCAGCGCCGCCCACCGGTAGTCGAGCACAGGAAAAAGACTGTGCGCCGCAACAGCGATCACGGACCCTTCGAATACCGCGTAGTAGATCGCAGTCGCGAAGAAGATCAACGTGGCGAGCGCCGCACCTGCGCTGCCGAACAAGACCCGCGAAAATAGCGCGACGGACAGGCCGGTGCGAACCGCGTAGCGGCTGATGATGGAATTGACAATACCGTACGACACCACCGATAGCGCCATCCCGATCAACGCGTTGCGCGCACCGTAATTGAGTGCAAGCGTTGCGCCGACGACAATGTAGAACACCGCGCTGCAAACCGCCCACCAGGCCATCGTGAGCGAAAACGCCGGCATGCGGGCGTTCTCCTGTATAGCGATGGTCGATTGATCCAGATCGCTTTCGGCGGGTTCCTGGGCCAGATTGGCCATGATCGTGCTCCTCAATGCATCTGCAGGTTTGGGAACGACGCCGTGATAGCGACCGTGTTCGGTGCCATGGCGACGAGTGAAAGAAAGACAACCGGTACGGCACAAAATGACGGACGTGTGCGTCCGCGTGCGGCGCATGGCGCCGCACGATCTGATTCGCGAAAATGCACTTAGGGATCACGGGGCCGGGCGCGCAATTCAACCGGCCCGAGAATGCGCTGCTTGCGCGCTAGCGCAGCAACACCTCGCGCAACCGTGCAAGCCGCAGTTGGGCATCGCGGCGGGCAGCGAGCGCCTGCGTCATGGTGACGGGCAGGAAGTGCGCCTGATGGTTCGGTTGCATTTGCCCGATCAGATCCATGTCGGCGCTGATGACGGTGCCGATCGTGGCGTAGCCGCCGCCGGACACTGCGTCACGGTGCAAAATAATCGGTTCGAGTCCGGCAGGGACCTGGATTGAGCCAATCGGATAGCAGGCATCGACAATGTTTGAGGGATCGGAGCCCGCGCCGAACGGCTGCTCGCGCTCGCGAAACTTAAGTGGCCGGCCCTGCTTATAGCGGTAACCGATACGGTCTGCTTCAGGGGCGACAGTCCACGTGTCTTCGAAAAACGTGATGGCTGACTCATCCGTCAGACGGTGGTGATAGAGGCCAGGCAGCACGCGCAATTCGACTTCCCGAGCGAGCGGCGTACGCAACCGTTCTGGCAATTCCGTGCCTTCACGAGCGGGCCCTCGGGTACGCCCGATTCCGAGCCGGTCGCCTTTCTGCAGGCGCCGCCCCTCGTGGCCACCGAAAGCCCCTAGCGTGTACGTGGAGCGGCTTCCGAGCACCATCGGCACATCAACGCCGCCGGCCACCGCGAGACAGGCCCGCGCACCGCCTTTCACATAATCGAACGTCAGCGTGCTGCCTGCCTTGATTCGCAGGGCGACGTTGCATGCCTGGGCCACGCCGTCGATCTTGGGTTGCATTTCAGCACCCGTCACGGCAATCAGCGCGTCCGCATGAAACAGCAGCTGAGGACCAAGTAGCGTGCATTCAAGTGCGGCCGCACTTTCGGGGTTACCCACCAGGAGGTTGGCCGCACGCAAGGCGTACTGATCCAGCGCGCCGGAAGGCGGAATGCCGACATGGTAATACCCTTGGCGGCCCGTATCCTGCACCGATGTAGCCAGTCCGGGCTTGACGACCTCGATGGCATGGAGAGGGTTAGTCGGCATTGAGCACCTCGATCAACGAACGGTTGTAGGCTTCAGGGTCGCGCATAAATGAGCCGAGCGAGAAATTCACATCGCGCACCCGCAATGAAAAGATCCCCGCATCGACAGCGGCCAAGGCTTTGTCGTAAGTGTCGCGATCGATCGGCTTGAACTTGACGATGTCACCGGGGCGGAAAAACACCATGAAATCGCGCAGGTAATCCAGACGCTGCGCCGGATCGAAGATCGGTGCGGGCGTCACGCCGAACATCTGATAGCCCCCTGCGCCACGCACCGAGTAGATGCAGCCGAAGCACCCCCCGTGGCCAACCGTCAACCTGGGCGTATCGGTGCGAGGCCGCAGATATTTCGGTACCTGCAACTGACGCGCACGTTCGACCATCTGGAACATGAACGGTAAGCCGGCCACGAAGCCCACCATCGAGACAAACCATGGGGAGTCGGAGTGTGCTGCGATGAAGTCTTCGACGTCCTTCTTCCCGTTGATCCGTGCCGCGTATTCCAGATCCGTCGAAGCCGGGTCCTGATGACGCTCGCGAAAACGCATCAGTGTCTCGTTCGTCCACGGATCGTTGTAAAGCACGGGCACCTCGACAATGCGTGTGGCGATGTCCAGTTCCGTCGCGCCGGCGACCTCGGCCTCGATCTGTTTGAGCAGCGCGAGGAGCGTGTCCGGCTCGATCACGTCTGGATCGTAACGAACCTGGAAAGATGCGTTAGCGGGGCAGATTTCGGTCACGCCGTCCACTTTGCGGCGCTGCAGTTCGCGCGTGATCGCGGTCCCCTTGAAGAAGGCTTCGAGCGACATGTCTTCGCTGATCTCCACGAAGATGAACTCGTCGCCACCGAATGTGTATCGGATCGTCATGCAGCCTCCTCGTTCAGGTCCGTGGCGGCCACCCGTTTGGCGCGCCAGTCTGTCATCCATGCTTCCAGATAGTTGGTGTCGTAGCGGCCGGCGCGAATGTCGTCGTCTTCAAGCAGCGCGCGGTGCAGCGTCGCGGTGGTCTTGATGCCCACGATGCGCAGTTCGCTCAACGCCCGCTTGAGCCGCGCGAGCGCTGCAGGCCGGCTTTCGTCAAAGGCAATCAGCTTGGCGAGTAGCGAATCGTAGAACGGCGGGACGGTGTAACCCTGGTAGAGCATCGAATCGATGCGCACCCCTGGGCCCGCCGGCCAGACCAGTTCGTCTATGCGGCCGGGGTTCGGACGAAAATCCTGCTCGGGATCTTCCGCGTTGATCCGGCATTCGAGCGCGGCACCGCGCAACACGATGTCATTCTGGCTGAAACGCAACGGTTCGCCGTCCGCGATACGCAGCGTCTCACGCACCAGATCGATTCCGGTGACGGCCTCGGTCACCGGATGCTCGACCTGGATGCGTGTATTCATTTCAATGAAATAGAACTCGTCGCGCGTTTCATCGAACAGGTATTCCAGCGTTCCGGCACTGCGATAGCCCACCTGCTTTGCAAGCCGCGTCGCGGATGCGCACAGCGCATTGCGCAGCGCCGGCGTGAGCGAGGGTGACGGCGCCTCTTCAAGAATCTTCTGGCGGCGCCGCTGCAGCGAGCACTCGCGTTCGAACAGATGGACAACGTCGTTGCCGTCGCCGAGTACCTGCACTTCGATATGCCGGGCGCGTGCGATGAATCGTTCGAGATACACCCCGCCGTTGCCAAACGCCGCATGCGCCTCGCGTTGTGCAAGGGGCAATTCAGCGTCGAGTTGTGCAGCGTCGTGTGCCACCCGAATGCCGCGTCCGCCGCCGCCGGCTGCCGCCTTGATCATCACCGGGTAGCCAATCCTTGCTGCGATCTCGCGCGCTTCGTCGAGCGACAGGACGACACCGTCGCTGCCCGGGACTGTTGGTACATCGGCGCGCTGCGCGGTTTCCCGTGCATTTGCCTTGTCACCCATGGTTGCAATGACGCTCGACGACGGGCCAACAAAGATCATCCCGGCGTTCTCTACCTGCGCTGCGAATGCCGCGTTTTCGGAGAGGAAGCCGTATCCCGGGTGGATGGCATCCGCCCCGCACTGCTGTGCGGCAGCGAGAATCACCGCGGGGTTCAGGTAGCTTTTCGCCGCATGCGCATGGCCGATGTGAATTGCCTCATCGGCCATGCGCGCGGCAAGGCTATCGCGATCGGCATCGCTGACCACCGCGACCGCCCGCATACCCAGTTCGTGTGCTGCGCGGATCACCCGCACCGCGATCTCGCCGCGATTGGCAACCAGCACCGTACGGATTCGCTTCGGCTGATAGAACATGCCTGAGGAGCCGCCCGTGTTTGACGTGTTCATCCTGTTCACCCTTCAATCCGCATCAAGACTTGTCCTGCATCGACCGGCTCGCCGTCGTCGACAAGAATATCGGTGATGCGGCCCGCCACGCTTGTTTCGACATCGCTGAACTGCTTCATCACCTCGACGAGTCCAACCACCGCGCCGCTTTCGACAGATGCGCCTGTTTCGACGTAGGGCGCGGCCTCCGGCGACGCCCGCCGATAGAAGGTGCCAGGCAGGGGGCTGACGATATCGTGTAGTGCCATAGGGATGCTCCTCAAGTCTCTTTGGGGTAACTGGAATTAGCGGGCGGCCGCAGATAAGGGGGCTGCCACACGGATATCGTGATTGGCCAGTGTGGCGCGAGTGGCCTCGACGAGTTTGAGGGCGCCCGGCGTGTCGCTGTGAATGCAGACCGAGTCGAAATCGATATCGATGTCGTCGCCGTCGACTGTGGCCACCCGTCCTTCCACGCAGGCTCGCAACACCTTCGCCGCCACCTGAGCCGGATCGAGCCGTCCGACGCGTCGGGTGAAGACGATCGAGCCGCTGCGATCGTAGTCGCGGTCGGCGTAAAACTCGCGGATCACCGGCTGGCCGAGTTCGCGCGCAATCCGATACGTCACCGACGCTTCCATGCAATACAGCAGGAGCGTCGGATCCAGCGTCTGAAGCGTCCCGATCAGGAGGCGCGACAGGTCCTCGTCGCGTGCGGTGAGCATATAAAGCGCTCCGTGCGGCTTCACGTGTTGCACGCTGACGTTGTACAGGCGCGCGAATTCGCGCAGTGCGCCAAGCTGGAAAATGATGTCGTTGTAGAGCGCCTGCGGCGTCTCGGCGATGTTGCGGCGTCCGAAGCCCACCAGATCGCGAAATCCCGGATGTGCGCCGACACCGACACCTGCCTGTTTCGCGAGTTGCACCGTACGCGCCATGATGTTGGGGTCGCCTGCGTGAAACCCGGTCGCGATGTTGGCCGAGCTGATGAGGGGCATGATGTCCTCATCGACGCCATCACCGATCTTCCATGAGCCGAAACCTTCCCCCATGTCGGAATTCAAATCGACGCTGCGCTTGTTCATGCTAGATCTCTCCTGGTTCAACAGCCTGGTCAGCTTGAAGGACGCGCGCCAGACCCGTTAAGGGAACGTTATCCGCTCGCCGGCTGCCAAAATAGTTCTATTTTTATATGGCACGTTATCTGTTTTTTCGATAGCTTCAGCGGCGCAAGGAGGAGCGGAAATCGGGCTTATTGCGGACTGGTCAAGGGAAGCGGAGGCGGATTCCATTCTGAACACTTGCGGGATTAAGATATTGCGCAGTGCAATATCATTTTTTCAGGTGGCCCCATGGCGCTGACTCTCCGGCAACTGAAGTACTTCGTCGCCACGGCCGAACTCGGTCAGATTTCGCAGGCGGCTATTCAACTGACGATTTCACAATCGGCAGTGACCAATGCCATCAAGGAGCTCGAGGACAGTCTCGGCACGCAACTGTTCATGCGCACCGCTTCCGGCATGACCTTGACCAATACCGGGCGACGTTTTCTCAATCAGGCGTACACGATCCTGTCGTCGGTCGATGAGGCCATGCGCATTCCGAATCTCGAAAGCACGCTTACGGGCACGCTGACGCTCGCCGCAAGCTATACCGTGCTCGGCTATTTTCTGCCGCATCATTTGCAGCGCCTGAACACGCTCTATCCGCAACTCACCATCCAGTTGCACGAGTTGAATCGCGAGTCGATCGAAGAGGGATTGATCGCAGACCGATACGACATGGCTGTGCTGCTCACATCGAATGTTGCGAATCCGGAGTTGGTACTTGAGCCGGTCATTCATTCAGTGCGGCGCCTGTGGCTGTGTGCGCAGCACCCATTGTTAAAGCGCGAGAACGTTACGCTCGCCGATGTCGCTGCCGAACCATTCATAATGTTGACCGTCGACGAAGCGGCTTTTACGGCTTCGCGTTACTGGAACGAGACGCCGTACCGACCGAACGTGAAGCTACGCACATCGTCCGTTGAAGCGGTGCGCAGCATGGTGGCAAATGGAAGCGGCGTGGCGATCCTGTCGGACATGGTGTATCGCCCTTGGTCGCTGGAGGGCAGGCGCATCGAGACCGTCCAGCTGCGCGATCCGGTGCCGCCGATGAGCGTGGGTCTCGCATGGCGCAGAAGCGCCGAACTGAGTCCGGCGATGCATGCGGTGCGCGAGTACTTCCGGCATACATTCATGGAACCTCGGGCGTTCACCGGTAGCAGCTGAAGCACTGAAGTGGCGCGCGCAAGCGTTGTTTCCCGCAGCAATCGCGATCTCGTTGACCTGCCGTAACTCACGAACTTCCCGCTCAAGTTCCTTAGGCCGATCCTGCTCCTACGTGCTCGTCGCTGGGCGCAAGCCACGATCCCGTTCAGCCTGCCGCACCCAGCTTCGCAGCGTCTCTCCCGAGCAGCCGATCTTCGCCGCTATCGACGCAATCGCTTTCCATGTCGACTCGCGGGCGCCCTGCTGCTCCAGCACCATCCGCACGGCCCGCTCACGCACTTCCGGCGAGTACCTTGGTGACTTCTTCTTTACGTTTTCCATAACTCCATTCTCTCAAACGTTGGAGCCTCCGGAAAACCCGGTGCGATTCAGTCTGAAGCAGTTCGCTGCTTAACGCGTTGGCGTCGACCATTTCCGACCGACCTCAGTTTGCCCTGTCGCGTCTTGATGTTGATATTGCGCGAAACCGCATTTGTGGGGCTTTTGTTTTCCGCGGCATGACGGGCCACTGCCTGCATGAGCCACGCAAAGACGCAGCATGCGATGTGCCAAAACATCCGCGGCGGTTCCACAAAGTACAAAACCTCAAACGCCCCCACCGGCTTTCACCCGGATGCGCAAATAAGGGTAATCCCCCATATCGTTCATTAATTTGAATTCATTCAATATAAACGTATCTTGTTGACGACATACATTTAAATCGCTCGCGAAACGGACACCCGGCACATGCCAGCAGACTTTCCGACCGCCCTCCGCCTGTCGAACGACTACGCCCTCGGCTGCGCCCACCCCGTCAGCGTGACGGAGTGCGCGCTTGAACGCGCCACCAGCGTCCCGGAAGCGTTCATCGTCCTGACCCCGGAACGCGCACACGCTGAAGCCGCGCAATCGGCCGCGCGCTGGAAAAGCGGCGCGCCTTTGAGTCCGCTGGACGGCGTGCCGGTCGCATGGAAAGACCTGTTCGATATCGCGGGCACCGTCATCACGGCCGCGTCGGCGGTCAACGCGAAGCACGTCGCCACGCACACCGACGCTCGGCTCGTCGCCCACGCCACCCGCGCCGGCATTATCTGCATCGGCAAAACCAACCTCCCCGAGTTCGCCTTTTCCGGCCTCGGCCTCAACCCGCACTTCGGCACGCCGGTGAACCGCGCGCTCGACAGCGGCTCGCGCGCGCCGGGCGGCTCGTCGTCAGGCGCGGCGGTTGCGGTCGCGGCCGGGGTTGTGCCGCTTGCCATCGGCACCGACACCGGCGGCTCGGTGCGCGTATCCGCCGCCTTCAACGGCATCGTCGGCTATCGCGCGAGCACCGCGCGCTATCCGAAAGACGCACCTTCGCACTGCCCCGCACGCTCGACACAACAGGGCCGCTCGCCCGCACCGTCGCCGACAGCATCGCGTTTGACTCGGCCGTACGCGGCATCACCTCGCCCGCGCCGATTATGCCGGCGTCGCTCAAAGGCCAGCGCTTCGTGATCGACCCTACGTTCAGCGAACGACACGCGGTCAGCCCATCGGTGCTCGGGCAACTCCACGCGGTCGTCGAACGTCTGCGCGACGCGGGCGCGCAAGTCGACGCGCGCCGCCTCGCAACGCTCGACCAGTTGCACGAACTGATCCGCATGTACGGTTGGCTCGGCGGTCTCGAAGCCTTCAATGTGCATCGCGCGTTGCTCGATTGGCCTGACGCCGAATGCATCGATCAACGCGTGCGCACGCGTCTCGAAGCGAGCCGAGTCGTGCCCGCCGAGCGCCGCGCTTTCCTGCGCGAGCAACGTCTCGCGATGATCGCGTCGTTTCGCGACGAACTCGCCGACATCACCCTTATCGCTCCCACCGTGCCGCACGTCGCTCCGTTGCGCGCACCGCTCGAAGCCGATCCCGAACTGTTCGCGCGCGTCAATCTGCAAACCCTGTCGATGACCATGCCCGGCAGTTTTCTCGACACGCCCACCGTCGCGCTGCCCTCCGGCACCGACGCCGACGGCCTGCCCACCAGCGTGCAACTGATGCGCGCGCAAAACGACGACGACGCGTTGCTGCGCATCGCGCTGTCGGTGCAACACCACGCAAACTGCAGTTCTGAAATCTGAAACAAGGAGGAAGTACAGATGGCCAAGGAAATCCTGATCACCTTCGGTATCGACGTCGACGCGGTGGCCGGCTGGCTCGGTTCGTATGGCGGCGAAGACTCGCCGGACGACATCTCGCGGGGCCTGTTCGCGGGCGAGGTCGGCTCGATGCGTCTCCTCAGGCTGTTCGAACGCGAAAAACTCAAGACAACCTGGTTCATTCCGGGTCATTCAATCGAGACCTTTCCCGAGCAGATGAAAGCGGTCGCGGACGCGGGCCACGAAATCGGCATTCACGGCTATAGCCACGAAAACCCGATCGCAATGACGCCCGAGCAGGAAGAAGCCGTGCTCGACCGCAGCATCGAACTCGTCACGCAACTGTCGGGCCGCCGCCCGACCGGCTATGTCGCGCCGTGGTGGGAATTCAGCAACGTGTCGAACGAACTGCTCGTGAAAAAGGGCATCAAGTACGATCACAGTCTGATGCACAACGACTTCCATCCGTACTACGTCCGGGTCGGCGATAGCTGGACCAGGATCGATTACAGCAAGCACCCCGATACGTGGATGAAGCCGCTGGTACGGGGCGCGGAAACCGATCTCGTCGAAATTCCGGCCAACTGGTATCTCGACGATCTGCCGCCGATGATGTTCATCAAGAAAGCGCCGAACAGCCACGGTTTCGTGAATCCGCGCGAAATCGAAACGATGTGGCGCGACCAGTTCGACTGGCTGTATCGCGAGCACGACTACGCGGTGTTCCCGATCACGATCCATCCCGACGTATCCGGCCGTCCGCAAGTGCTGCTGATGCTCGAACGTCTGATCGCGCATTTCAAGTCGCACGACGGAGTTCGCTTTTGCACCTGCGATGAAATCGCCGACGACTTCCTGCGCCGCCAGCCACGCGTCAAACCAACCTGAACCCGGCGCGATTCAAAGCGCTATGTGTAGCGTCCTTATCGGAGCATTGAGATGAAAGAAAGTGCCTTGACCCGCGCCGGCTTCAGGCTCGAAAAGATCCTCCCGGTCGACGTGAAGCGCGCCACCGTGGTCGCGTTTTTCGCGTGGGTGTTCGCGGTGTACGACTTCATTCTGTTCGGCACGCTGCTGCCGGAAATCGGCAAGCACTACAACTGGGACGCAGCGACCCAGGCCGAGATCGCGACCTTCGTGGCGATCGGCACGGCGATCATCGCGTTCGGCATTGGCCCCCTGCTCGACCGCGTGGGACGAAAGGCCGCGTTGTTGTGGACCGTCGCGGGCGCGGCGCTGTGCTCGGGTCTCACTGTTCTCGGCGGTGCGATGGGCCAGTGGCCGCTGGTGCTGATCCGTTCGCTGTCGGGCCTCGGTTACGCCGAGGAAACCGTCAACGCGACCTATCTGAACGAACTGTACTCGGCCGCCGACGACCCGCGCCTGAACCGCAACAAAGGCTTTATCTACAGTCTCGTGCAGGGCGGGTGGCCGATCGGCGCGCTGATCGCCTCGGGTCTGACCGCGCTGCTGCTGCCGCGCATCGGCTGGCAAGGCTGCTTTATCTTCGCGACGTTCCCAGCTATCGTCATCTTCTTCATGACGCGACGCTTGAAGGAAAGCCCGCAATTCCTCCTGCACAAACGCATCAAGCAACTGCGCGAAGAAGGTCAGGACAAGGACGCGCGCGCGCTCGCCAGCGAACATCGGGTCGACTACGAACAACACAGCCGCGCGGGCCTGCGCGAAGCGTTTCGCGGCGACGCGCTGCGCGCGACGCTAGTGCTTGGCGGCGGCATTCTGCTGAACTGGTCGGCGATTCAGGTATTCAGCGTGCTCGGCACTACCGTGCTGACGCGCGTGCATAACGTGTCGTTCGAAAACTCGCTGCTGATTCTCGTCCTCTCGAACGTGATCGGCTATTGCGGCTATCTGAGCCATGGCTGGATCGGCGACAAGATAGGCCGACGCAACACGCTCGCTATCGGCTGGATGTGCGGTGGCCTCGCATTCGCCGGGATGTTGATGGGACCGAGCAGCTATGCGGTGGTGGTCGCGCTGTACAGCCTGGGTCTGTTCTTTCTGATCGGGCCGTATTCGGCGGCGCTGTTCTTTATCGGCGAAAGCTATCCCACTGCGATTCGCGGTACAGGTAGCTCGATCGTCCATGCGATGGGTCCGGTCGGTGCCATTCTCGCGGGCGTCGGTGTGACCTCGATGCTGAATCACGGCGTGGACTGGTTGCATGCGGCGCTGTGGTTCGGTGCGCTGCCATGCTTCCTGTCCGGCCTGTTGATCTTCTTCGCGAAACACGTCAACCCGGAACGTATTCATTAATTTATCGCCCTTATCGAGCAGACAAGTCATGAGCGAATCACAACGCACTAAAGTCGCGCTGATCACCGGCGCGGCGAGCGGCATCGGCCAGGCGCTCGCGCTTGCGTATGCGCAAATCGGCGTCGCGGTTGTCGGCGGCTACTTTTCGGGCGATCCGCACGACCCACGCGACACCGAATGTCTTGTTTCCGAAGCCGGCGGCCAGTGCTTGATGCATCCCGTCGACGTGAGATCCGCCGACCAGGTCGACGCGTTCGCTGCCGTCGCACTGGAACGCTTCGGACGGATCGACTTCGCCATCGCCAATGCTGGCCTGCTGCGCGCCGCGCCGCTCACCGAGATGCGCGACGAGCAATGGTTCGAGATGATCGATGTCGATCTGTCCGGCGTGATGCGCACCTTCCGCGCCGCCAGCCGGCATATGTCGGAAGGTGGCGCGATGGTCGCGGTGTCGTCGATTGCGGGCGGCGTGTATGGCTGGGAAAATCATACGCACTACTCCGCAGCGAAAGCGGGCGTGCCTGGGTTGTGTCGCGCGGTCGCGATGGAACTGGCGCCACGAAAGATTCGCTGCAACGCAGTGATTCCCGGGCTGATCGAAACACCGCAATCGCTCGACGCGGTCAACTCGCTCGGCCCGGAAGGCCTGCTCGAAGCGGCGCGCGGCATTCCGTTGCAACGGGTCGGACGCCCTTCGGAAATCGCCACGCTAATCCGTTTTCTGACCAGCGAGGACGCGTCATATATCACCGGCCAGGCGATCATCGCGGACGGTGGCTTGACGGTCCGCTGGCCCGGTTGAGTCGCACATCGAGTCAAGGAGAGTCGAACCATGAGCGACACATTTTCACTCGACGGCCGCCGTGCCGTCGTCACGGGCGCGGCGAGTGGCATTGGCGCGGCGATTGCACAGGCGTATGCGTCGACGGGCGCGCGGCTCGTGCTGGCGGACCGCGACGTTACACGTCTCGAACAGCAGGCCGACGCCTGCCGCAAGCTGGGCGCAACGGTGCATACCGTGCAAGCCAATGTCGGCGTCGAAGCGGACGCGAACCGTATCGTCGATACCTGCATCGAGGCGCTCGGCGGCATCGATATTCTGGTCAACAACGCGGGCATGCTGACGCAGGCGCGTTGCGTCGATCTCACCACGGACATGTGGGACGAGATGATGCGCGTCGATCTGCGCAGCGTGTTTTTGTGTACGCGTCGCGCGTTAACCTCGATGATCGCGCAACGCTGGGGCCGCATAATCAACGTCGCGTCGCAACTCGGGATCAAAGGTGGCGCGGAGTTATCCCACTACTCCGCGGCGAAGGCGGGCGTGATCGGCTTCACCAAATCGCTCGCGCTCGAAGTCGCGCCCGACAACGTGCTGGTCAACGCCATCGCGCCGGGTCCGATCGACACCGCGCTGGTAGATGG
This sequence comes from Paraburkholderia sp. RL17-373-BIF-A, assembly GCF_046030175.1. NCBI lineage: Bacteria > Pseudomonadati > Pseudomonadota > Betaproteobacteria > Burkholderiales > Burkholderiaceae > Paraburkholderia > Paraburkholderia sp. RL17-373-BIF-A. The sequence continues at coordinate 81,305 of NZ_JARESO010000024.1, read as the reverse complement.
GATCAGCACCGCGTGGAAAACGGCGAAGTCGGCGGAGTTGCCGTTGCGGCGTTTCGGTCGCGCCGAAGAAGTTGCTCCTGCTGCTGTGCTGCTTGCTTCGGACCCTGGCGGGAATCTGTTCGTCGGCCAGACGCTAGGCCCGAATTCCGGCGATGTGATGCCCTGAGCGGCATTCGTGAACAACCCCTGGAGAAGCACCATGTGCGGAATGTGTGGCCTGCTCGGCGGCGGCAATCACTGGTCGAATACGACGGCGCCCGCCCCTTCATCTGCGGACTCGGGTCCCGGCGGCCGTCCCAATGCTCGACGCCAGCGACTGTTGCAGGCCTCGTTGGCCAATCGGATTCTGGTGCCGCTGCGGCTGCGTCTCGACGACTTTCACGGGCAATCGTTCGTGCTGTCGTCACCGACCGGCGCGAGCGAATTGGTCGGTGATTTCGCGCAGGTATGGAAAGCGGCAGAGCGTATGCTCGGCCGTCCGCTCGATCCGCTGACCCTGTTCGCTGAAACAAAGATCGCCGCTACTTTGGATCAGGAGCCCGCGTGAGCCTCGCCTACGACATTATTCCGGTCACGCTCGTGACCGGCTTTCTGGGCAGCGGCAAATCCACCTTGCTCGCCGACGTGCTCACCGGCGAAGCCGCGCGCGACACCGCCGTGCTCGTCAACGAATTCGGCGAGATCGGACTGGATCACCTGCTGATGGGCGAGGTGGATGCGCAAACCGTGCTGCTCGAGAACGGCTGCGTGTGCTGCTCGATACGCAGCGAACTGAAGGACGCGCTGGCCGCACTGTTTTCGAAGCGCGCGCGGGGGGACGTGCCCGCATTTTCGCGTGTGGCGATCGAAACCACCGGTCTCGCGACGCCCGCGCCGATTATCGCCACGCTGCTCGCCGATCCGGTGATACGCAGTCACTATGCATTGAACGTGACCGTTACTGTCGTCGATGCGGTGAATGCCGAGCTGCAACGCGAGCGCTATCCCGAGTGGCTCGCGCAAATTAGTGCGACGGATCGTATCGTAATCAGCAAGGCCGATCTGGTGGGCGCGCAGCAGGTCGACGCATTGCGCATTGCGTTGGCTGCGTTGAATCCATTGGCGGAAATCGTTACGCGTGCGTCGTCTGCGGATGCGTTAAGAGATTTGCTGTCCATACCAGCGCGTTTTGTACCCGATGCCGTTCAGAGCATGAATAGGATCGGGGCGGGTACGCTGCGTCTTGGTGAAGGTGGCGGCACACGTCTTTCCCATCGCGCGGAAACGCAGCCGCAACCGCACACGCAACCTCAAACCCTGAGCAACGCCATCACCTCCACCTGCCTCACCATCGACATCCCCATCGACTGGCAGGTCTTCACCCTCTGGTTCACCCTGCTGCTGAACCGCCACGGTGATAAGATTTTGCGCGTGAAAGGCCTGCTCTCGCTCGAAGGCTCGGACAGACCGGCCGTATTGCACGCGGTACAGCATCTGGTTCATCCCGTTCTGCATCTCGACGCGTGGCCCGACGAACCGCAAGGATCACGCGCCTCGCGGCTCGTATTCATCACAGAAGGCATCGACGCTCATGCAATCGAAAACTCGTACCAGCGCTTTTGCGCCGTGCTCGCACAAGCGGCCTGATGCTGCGCGCTCCACCTTCACGTTTTAAGAACCTGTTCAACCCAACCCGTGCGCACCTCTCCCGAAGCACCCGCTATCCATCGCGGAAAGATCGAACTGCGCGTGCTCGGCACGTCGGTGACCTTGCAGGACCATATTCGCAAGCAGGCGGAACAGGACCTCGGCATCAAGCTGCGTTTCATCGTCGAAGATGGCTCGGCCGTGCAACGTAACGGCGTGATGCATCCGCAAAGCTATGATCTGTACGACCAGTGGTTTCACAGCATCGACTGCCTGTGGCCCGCGCACGCGCTGCAACCCATCGACCTCACGCGCATCACGCGCTGGGGCGAGATCAACTCGCTGCCGCGCGCCGGACGGCTCGGCAAACGCGTGTGCACCGGCGCGGGCTCGGTGCCGGCGGACCGCCTTTATGTGCAGCCGGACAACTCGCTCGGCCGCCAGCCCAGTGAGCGCATCAGCATGCTGCCGCTCACGCATAACGCGGACAGCTTCGTCTATCTCGACGATACGCTGCCCGCCGCGCTGATCGAGCGCGGCGAAAGCTGGTCGTGGCTGCTCGCGCCCGAACTCGCCGGACGCGTCGCATTACAGGCCGACGCCGCGATCGGCGCCATCGACGCCGCGCTCGCCGTCGAAGCAAGCGGTCTGATGCAGTTCGCGGACATCGGCAACCTGAGCATCGAAGAAATCGATGCGTTGATCGCCACCCTGACCGACTACAAACGACGCGGCCATTTCGCGGGCTTCTGGTCAAGCTTCGCCGAAGCCGCACAACTGATGATCTCCAACAAGGTGGCGATCCAGAGCATCTGGTCGCCCGCTACCGTCGAACTGGAAAAGGCCGGGTTAAAGTTCAGGCTCGCGAGTCCGCGCGAAGGCTATCGCGCGTGGTTCGGAGGCCTGTCTCTATCACGCGCGACCAACGGCCGCGTGCTCGACGCCGCCTACGCCTATCTGAACTGGTGGCTCGATGGCTGGGCCGGTGCGACGATGGCGCGGCAAGGCTTCTACATCGCCAACCACGAACGTTCGCGTGACTACATGAGCGACGCCGAATGGGCTTACTGGTACGATGGCAAGGCTGCGGCGCACGCGTTGCCGGGCCCCATCGGCGAGCATCTGGTGGCCGCCGGTCAGCGCCGCGACGGCGGCAGCTACGTGGCGCGCATGGGCCGCATCGCAGTATGGGACTCGGTGATGGACGAGCATAATTATCTGGTGCGCCGCTGGGCCGAATTCAGGCGCGCGTGACGACGTACTCTATCAAACGATGACACGACGTGCAGGGCTAACCGCGGGGCCGAATGATTCCGCGAACGAAACGGCGACCCGCGAGACCGTTGAATCCAATAGCGAGATTATCGCCGTCGAAAGTGAGACGCGCCTGCGTTATCGGCTGATTCACGATCAGTTGAAGAACGCGATTTTGCGTGGGCGGATCGCGGCCGGACTCGTACTGCTTGAAGGGCCGGTTGCGCGGATCTTTGGCACGAGTCGAGTGCCGGTCAGAAAGGCGTTCGAGTTGCTGCACGAAGGTGGACTGTTGCGCACGTTCGAGGGGCGCGGCTATCTGGTGGCCGGACCCGATGGGCCAGACGGCCCCGATCCACAGCCCCTGCGCGTGCCGCTCTCTGAAGCGGCGCTCGGCTTCGACGAAGCGCCTGCGCCACTCGCCCTACCCTCCATCAGCGAACGCATTTATCACGACCTCGAAGCCACGGTGTCGATCGGCATTGCGTTCGGCCATTTTCGTATCGACGAATCCGAGGCCGCTGAGACTTTCGGCGTGAGTCGCGGCGCGGTTCGCGAAGCGCTGAGTCGTTTGCGCGATCTCGGCCTGGTCGAGAAATCGGCTTACTCGCACTGGATGTGCGGACCGCTGACCGCGCGCGCCGTGCGACACGATTATGAATTGCGCTCGCTGCTGGAACCGGCAGCGTTGGCAGCAAGCGCGCCGCTGCTGTCGCGCGACACCTTGAACGCATCGCTTCGGGAAGTGGAGCGCGCCATTGCTAACCCGGAGCGCGTAGATTCGGAGGCATTGCAGCGGCTTGAAAACAGCCTGCATGTCGACTGCCTGCGTTGTGCGCCGAACAAGAAGCTGCTTGAGACAATCGGGCACGCGCATATGCCGCTGACCGTAAATTACGCGTTCTATAACGCGTTCGATCTGCATCCCGATACGGCGACGTTGATTGAACATCGCACCGTGCTAAGGTACTTGCTGGACGGCGATGCGAATGCAGCGGCGGACGCGTTGCGCATTCATCTGCAAGCAGGACAGAAGCGCACGCTGCAACGTCTGAAGGTGCTCGCCGTGTTGCCTGAACCCGATCTACCAGGCTTCATGCAGCGGATCGCATAGCGCTTCAAGGTGCCCGCGAGATGAGCCGACTAGCCCTCTTCTGGGCAATTTCAATTCTCGCCGAGCGGCCCGTCGGTTCAGTCCGTTGCTGGGCGCGCCGTATCTCGGCCGGCGACTGCTTGAACGGGTTGGCCCTGGCCGGCATCCCTCCCTCCGGGTCGCGCTTGCACTGTCTCTTGTCACGGAGACAGGTGGGCCTCCGGATTACGAGGGCGGACACGTCATTCTGGGCGACGTGCTGAAGGACGATACCGCGAGCGAGCCGCTGCGCAGCATGGCAGCAGCGGCTATTGCGGACAGTGCGCGGCTTGGTCGTGGCATGGACGCCGACCTTGAGATGGCCAAGGACATGTATGCCACGGCCTTGGAGCTTGGACATCGCTCAGCCGCGTACAACCTTGGTTTGTGCTGGGAGGGGTACTGGGACAGAAGTGCTCCCGGCGACGTCGTTCCTGACAGCTCAAAGGCCGCACAGGCCTGCAAGCGCGGTGGTTCGAACGCAAAATGCGCCGCGCGTCTGGACGCGCTGCGGGCCCGTTCGCGGTAGACCCCATCAATCGCGCGTCCCGACGCAACGAAAAGCGAGCTCTGTGTCCTGGCTTACGCGGTCGCTTGAGCAGTCATAGGTTCTGGCGCGGTTGCGACAGGCAATTTCGTAACCGCCTTTTTGGCGCCAACCAGTTTCTTCACCGGTGCCTTCTTCGCTACCGCAGTCGTTGTTGCGGGCTTCTTCGCGACGGCTTTCGGCTTGCTCGCAGCGGCAGAATCCGCAACTCCGCTAACGCCATCAATCAAAAACCTCGAACGTTCTTTGGCACCAGCAAGCCACGCCGGCGCCCGCCCACGCCCGCTCCAAGTCGCGCCACTCTTTGGGTCACGATAAAGCGCAGGCTGCGGACCGCGGACGTAATTGCCAGCAGCCTTCGCTTTGCTCACAGGTGCCGGCATCGCCTTACCTCCATCAACAAGGAATTTATCGCGATTTTTTGCGCTTGCAATCCACTGGGGTGCCCGGCCATGTCCGGTCCACGTCGCGCCACTCTTCGGGTCCCGATACTTGACCGCGGCAGTGCCCCCTTTGCCGACAGCCTTGGCTCCAGTGCGTCTGAAAGTTCGCCCGCTGAAGAAGCTGAAGGACGCCGCGGTCTAAACCGGACCGCCGGAGAGGAAGCCCCTCGCGATGGAAGTCTGAGGGGCTTTTTTGTTTCTATGCCTGCCCACATGCAACGAGAGCCGTTCCGTGACGTCAAGTTGATTGCGTCGCAAACGGATTGATGGGCTGAACCTTTCGGCGGTCCTTAACGCGATCAAGCATCTGGCATGAACCAAGACGGCCACGAGTGCTGGCAACTTCTGCCTGGGGGCGGCAATTTTTCTTGCTCCCCCGGTATCGGTGACGAGCACGCTGGCTCCGCTATCGCGCAGGCGGTACTCCAACGCTTCCTCTCCAAACAATGCGAAGAGCGGAACGGAAAACGCGACTTCCTTGCGTGACACCGCGCTTTCGCAGGCAGTTCGCTGTCTGATTGCTTCTCCGCCGGAGTTCGCCGAAGGAGACGCGAGTGATGTGCCCGTTGCCGTGCTCGTGAATCAGCGCCAGCTGCTCCGGGTCGAGCGCCGCCCACTTATTGCACACAGCCACCCCAATGTTGTACTTTTCGGGAATGTTCCAGCGAAATTCTTTAACTTCAGATTCGTAGCTGGTGTCTCCGCGTAGCATACATGGTCAAACTCCCAGGTACTGCCGCTGTAGGTCGGCATCGTTGATTATCTGTTCCGGCTCACATTCGAAGATAACACGACCTTTGTCAACCAGTCGGCAATGCGCGCCCATGCGGGCAACAAACTCCAGATTCTGTTCGACCACAATGACCGCGATGCCCTCACGTTCATTGATTTTCCGGACAGTCGCAGCTATCTGGTCAACGATTGAGGGTTGTATCCCTTCGGATGGCTCGTCGAGAAGCAACAACGTTGGGCGTGTGATGAGTGCCCGTGCCAGAGCCAGAATCTGTTGCTGGCCGCCACTTAGCGAATCCCCGCGCTCGTCGGCTTTTTCGCGAAGCATCGGAAATTCGGAAAGCAGCCCGTCAACCGCTTCGCGCCAGTCGCTGCGCTTCGTGCCGAACGCCGCCGCTTTCAGGTTGTCGAGCACCGACAAGGATGGAAAGATGTCGCGGCCCTGGGGAACGTATGCAATTCCCCGGTGGGCACGCTTGTGCATTGGCATGTCTCGTATCGACGAGCCATCGAAGTGAATCTCGCCTTGCTGCACCGGGATGGCTCCAACGATGGCACGCAAAAGCGTCGTTTTTCCGACTCCGTTTCGCCCAAGGATGGAAATCATCTGCCCCTGCTCCAGCTCCAGGTCGAGACCGTGCAACACAGGCGTTTGACCGTAGCCGGCGCGAAGGTTCTTCAGTTCAAGCAACATGCCCATGTCCTTGTCGCCCCAGATAGATGTCGAGAATCCGCTCGTCGCGTCGCAGTTCTTCAAGCGACCCGGATGCGAAGACGTTTCCCTGGTGGAAGACGGTGACGGGAACGTCCAGCGCCCGCACAAATTCCATGTCATGCTCGACGACGATGACCGACACACTCTGTCCGAGCAGGCGCACCATCGCAGCCATGCGGGCAGTCTCCTCCCTGGTCATTCCAGCTGTTGGCTCATCGAGCAGTACCACCGAGGGTTCAGCAGCGATGACCATGCCAATCTCCAGCCACTGCTTCTGCCCATGGGACAGCGACCCCGCAATGTCATCCGCCCGGTGCGCGAGTGCCAGCCAGCCCAACATTTCCGCGGAGCGAAGGTCGGCCGCTGCCTTGTCTCGTCGACGCCCATACGCGGCTAGCCAAAGGTTCTCGCGTACCGACAGTTCAGTGAAGATGCTGGCCACCTGCAGCTTGATTCCTAGCCCGTTCCTCACCCGGTCGTGTGACTTCATATGGGTAATCGGTCGACCGTCAAGTTCGATGGCGCCGCGATTCGGAGGAAAGCGGCCGACAAGAAGGTTGAAGAACGTGCTCTTGCCCGCGCCGTTCGGGCCAATTAGACAATGAACGCCCTTCTGACCGAAGTTGACTGTTGCCTTCTGCACAGCTCGAACGCCGCCAAAGCGCTTTTCCAGTCCAGTGGCGCTGAGTGCGGCGCCGCTGGACTCGCTGCGAAAAGGCAGCTCTGCAAATCCCTGTTCCTCAGGCAGTGGAACATTGGCGGCCGCTGCGCCAGCCGAACCCGATTTCCGTTTTGCGACCAGGAGTTTGGCTGAGGCCGGAACGATTCCAGACGGCAAGAAAAGAACGACCGCGATGAGCACGACGCCAAGGACGATGGGTGTTGCGTCTCCAGCACCACCGCCCAGCGCGAAGGACAGCGACTGTACGAGCAAGGTTCCAATGAAGGCTCCAGCGAATGACACCCGACCGCCAACCAGGACCCAAATCACCACCTGCGCTGCCAATGCCAGTCCGAAGACCACCGGGCTTATGAACATAGCCCATGCGGCGTAGAAGGCACCCGCGATACCGGCAATCGCTCCGCCAATCGTGAACACTACAAGCTTACGGAGCCGGACATCGAAGGCCAGAAGTTGAGTGCGCAACTCGTTCTGCGTGAGAGCGGTAAGAACACGGCCAAACGGGCAATGAAGGAGAACGTACAGGCCTGCAACAATCAATGCGCAAACCAGAATCACGGTGGAGTACGACTGAACGACTGTCAGGGCGGTTCCGGATTCCCCGAGGGGCAAGGTGATGGGTGGGACGCCCGAGATTCCGTTGTAGCCGCCGAGTTGAGCCTCTCCAATATGGTATTTGGGGTCAGCCGTGCTCGACAGAACGGTGAAAAGCACGAGGGTCATCGCGAGCGTGATGATTCCGACGTAGACGTCGCCGACGTTGCCATAGAAGATGAAGTATCCAACCAAGGCCGCCAGCGCCGCAGTCGCGAGTGCTGCAACGACGACCGAAGATACAGTCTCATTGGTAGCGGGCAAGATGTTGATGGCTGCGACGCTGTACGCATAGGCGCCGATTCCGAAGAAGGCGCCTTGTCCGAAGCTGAATATGCCACCATGCCCCCAGACCAGCGTAAGGCTGGCTGCAAGCAGCCCGAATAGTGCCCAGTTCGTCGCTTGTAAGGTCGCGAATTCCGGCATCGCAAATCCAAGCGCGAGAGCGAGCAGCGCGACGACTGCGCAACCGATGAGGCGCAATTTCAAGGCACGGTTTGATGGAATCATGGTCAGCGTCTCATTCAGAGTTTGCGCCGCAGACGACCCGAGATACCAGTCGGCAGCACGCGTACAAGGCAAATGGCCAGGACCAGCAGAGCCGCTTGTCCGAGGAACGGGGTAAACAGGTATGACACCACGTTCTCGACTCCGCCAAGCAGCGCAGAAGCCGCGGCGGCGCCGGTCAGCACGCCGGAGCCACCCACAACCACCGTCATGAACGCACGAGCGATATATGCCTCTCCCATCGTTGGCATCACGCCTACCATCGGGGCAAGCAATGCGCCAGCCGCGCCCGCAAGCGCTGCACCGAACATGAACGTTAAAGAGTTGATGCGTCGCGGGTCGATGCCGACGGCCGACGCCATCTGGGGTCTCTGAACTGCAGCCCGTGCCATGACGCCGTACTTCGTACGCGTGAACACCGCATAGACGAATGCGAGGAGTGCGAGCGCGGCCAGAATAAGAATGACGGAATAGGCGGAGACGGAGTACTCGCCGAGGTGGATGCTTCCACCCGGAGTGGCAATTCCTTGCGTCGTGGCGCCAAATACGAAGACTGCGCCTTGCGACATGATGAGACTGAGTCCCCACGTCGCCAGCATGCTGTCCATCAGGCGGCCATACAGGAATCGAATCAATGCCCGTTCGACTACCCAGCCGAAGGCCGCAACGGCGAGCGTCGAAACCAACATTGCAACGGGCAGAGGAAGGCCACCCCTGACACCGGCAAGCGTTCCGAACGCGCCAAACATCAGAAACTCTCCATGGGCCAGGTTGATAATCCCCATCATGCCGAAGAGCACTGATAGCCCGAGCGAGACCAACACGAGAATTGCGATGCTGAGTCCGACGGACACAGCCATATTGATGAACCAACCTAGGCTTGAGGCTTCCATGTCTATTCGTCCGTTACAGTACGTCGTCTAGTTGGCTTTAGCCGAAGGCGTGAACTGCTTTGCGGTATTGGGTCGTGCAACAAGGTCGCACACGGTTCGTTCATAGCTCGGCGGAACAGATTTCTCCTCGCCAATAACCGTGAACCCATGCTTATCGTCAGCGCGCGCAATGTGGACGTTCTGAACCACATGGTGTGTCGGACCGTCTACTGTGACCTTGCCTGAAGGACCGTCGAAGCTGACACCACTTTCAAGCGCCTTAATGACCTTCTCGCGGTCTGTGCTGCCTGCCTTCTCGACAGCCAAGGCCCACAGGTGCCAACCGTTCCAGACGGCTACAGCGCTGTCTGTGATGTAGGGGTAGTTGGCTCCGTAAGCCTTCGCCCACGCCTCGCGGAACTTCCTGCTGCCTTCAGAAGAGCCCTCTTGAAAGTAGGGAAAGGCGACGACGATGCCGCTCGCTTCCTTGGGACCCAGGACCACCTGTTCGTTTCCCAGTCCGAACGTCGCGGAGACAATCTGCATACGGCTCGACAGGCCTGCGGACGCAAACTGTCGATAAAAAGCGATGTGGTTGCCACCAACCAGAAGAGAGAGCACCACGTCAGGTTTCGCCTCCTGCAGTTTCGAGATGACCGAGCCGAACTCGCTGACATCAAGCGGAATGAATTCGGCGCCGACGACACTACCGCCAGCTTTTGTCACATACTGCTTCACCCAGTCCGTCGAGATATGGCCGTAGTTGTAGTCGGCTGCCAGAACGTAAAACTTCTTCTTTCCGTTCTTAGTCGCCCAGTCGACAAGCGGCGGGATTTGTTGAGAGGGAACAATGCCGGTGAGGAAGACGTTTTTGTCGCAAACGCCTCCTTCATACTGCTCGTTGTAGAAATACAGTGTCTTGTTGCGGTCCGCTACGGGGCGGACGGCCTCGCGCGAAGCACTGGTGATGCCGCCCATGATGACGGATGCATGGTCTCGGAGCGCGAGCTGGTTCGCATAGCTTGTGTACTTCGCGTTATCTGACTGGGCATCGTAGGTAACGAGCTTGAGCGGACGTCCCAGCACCCCCCCGGCGTCATTGATGGACTTGACGGCAAGCTTCGTAGCATCTGCCATCGCCTTACCGTACACGTTGAGCGCACCAGTCTCATCAAGCACGCTGCCGACAACAATCGGCTCCTTGTCCGCGGCTATCGCGGGGTACTGCGTTGAGAATGCCAGGCAACATAAAGCAAGCCAGCGAAATGCTCGATTCATAGAATCTCCGCGAGAGTAAAGGGCTGTTCGAAGCCGAGTGCGTCCCGAAATCGACGAGGCAAGCCGGGCGACACGAGTTACATTGTTGCAGCAATGGATGCCCGTACGTTGTGAGGCGCGCCGTGGCATATGCCACGTTGCCTTACGGCAGCAGCAACGCGACAGCCCGTTCTCTGCTTGTTTTGAAGATGGTCTGCACGGGTCCACTGCGGAAGGATGTGGTGTTTGTGACAGTAACAGGCCGGCACCTGGGCTCGCTTGCATACCACGGACAACCGGATAGTCCCGGTACGCCATATCAGGGTGATTGCTGATGAATCGAACGGACCCGATGACTGGCGTTCCCACACTTCACGTCACGCGGCAGGTGGCTGTCCGTTTAAGACAATGACCAGGCGTCCCGCAGTCAAACCGGCCTGACGGCGGCGAATACCAGGGTTACATGGACTCACCTGTAAGGACTGGCATGAACGCGAAAATCGAAGATTCCCGGACAAGGGTCCGATGCCGCATTGCGGGTCCACCGAAGAAATTCTTACGGAGAAAGCACCATTGACCCGGAGGCGTGGGACGTCCTTGTTCACACCCTTGAAAGCAGAATCCGGCCTGGAACGGCACCAATTTCAGACGCACCGCGCCGACGTGATGCGTTACCACTGCGCTTTCATATGCTAGCTTTGAGAGAAAAGTCGTGCTTCAAGGCGTTCATATGGTGGTGCGCCCAGATGCGGGGCAGCCTTGGAATCAGCAGGAGCGCGTCTCCCGCATGGTCTTCATCGGGCGTCGCTCGCGCGCGCCGGAACTCAAAGAGGCGCTCGGGAGCTGCCTCGTTCAATCCGCACTGACACCGGCGCTGCAGGAACGGGTCAGGCATCGATGCTGATAATCGCGGGGGTTCTTTCTGCCCATGCTCCCCACAAAAGACCTCACCTGTTGGCAGCCGGCGCAATGCCGTGACTTTGCTGTTCCATCACGATGGCGCGCTCGCACAAGCTATTGGCAATTCGGCAAGGTACGCTCAGGACGTCGTCAACGAAGGAGAAATATGATGCCCAACTCGAGTGTGGAGCAGCTGGTCAGGACCACAGCTGAACACTCAAATCTGCCACTCGAAGACGGTCGCGTAGCAGCAATTAGACAGGTTCTCGAGGTGTGGTTGAAGGACGCAAATGCCTTGTCGGCGAAGTTGAGTGCGCTTGAGTTCGCGCAGGTGTCACCAATCACGGGCTTCCTCCAGACGGTGGTTCATGGTGAGGTGTCGCATGAGCAGTGAACTCGCCAGGTTATCGATTGCAACCGCCGCTAAGCTTGTTCGAAGCGGCGAAGTCAGCCCGACAGACCTGTTGAACGCATCGCTTCAAGAAATCGAGCGACATAACAGCACCTTGCGTGCATTCATTTCCGTCACCGAAGAAACGGCGAAAAAGGCGGCGACCGCTGCCGAACTGTTGTTGTCCGCTGGCTATGACCTCGGACCGCTCCATGGCATCCCGTTGGGAATCAAGGACAACGTAGGCATCCAGGGGCAGAGGACTACCGCCGGCAGCAAGGTGTTAGGAAATTGGTATCCCGACAAAGACGCGACGGTAATAGCGAAGCTTAAACAGGCTGGGTCGGTGTTCGTTGGAAAAACGAACATGCACGAATTCGCTTGGGGTGGCACTTCCGCAAATCCCCACTACGGTCACGTCCGCAATCCTTGGGATACCAGCAAATTTCCCGCCGGGTCGAGCGGTGGTTCAGGCGCTGCCGTGGCCGCAGGCCTGTGCTTTGGCGCACTGGGCACAGACACGGGCGGTTCCATCCGACTACCGTCAGCGATTAACGGGGTGGTCGGCCTGCGACCCACCTACGGAAGAGTCAGCAACTCCGGGATTGTCCCTCTCGCATGGTCCATGGACACCGCGGGGCCAATGACTCGAACCGTCGAGGATTGTGCGTTGATGTTCAACGCGATTGCGGGCCCCGACCCAACCGACCCGGCCACCGCGCCGGTCCCTGTGGATGACTATCTTTCCCGACTGAATTCGGGTGTCAGGGGGCTGCGAATCGGCGTGGTGCCTCGCTACTTCTTCTCTCACCTTCAGGCCGACGTGAAGCGGGCCGTAGAACAGGCGCTGCGGACGTTCGAAGGTCTAGGCGCCCAGCTCGTCGAAGTCGACATCAATCACATCGAAGGCAATATCTCCGCGCAGCTCACCATCGAATCTGCCGAGCCGAGCACCTATCACCAGAAATCGTTACGTGAAAGGCCGGGCGACTACGGCGATGACGTACGGACGTTGTTAGAGGTCGGGGAGATGCTTCTAGCCACGCACTATCTTCAGGCACAGCGCTACAGGTCGGTGCTGCGCGCGGAATTCATCGAGGCATTCAAGGAGGTCGACGTCTTCGTGTGTCCAACGTTGCCTTTTACCGCCACAGCCTTGGGCGCGACAACCGTCGTGATTGAGAACGGGGTGGAAGAGGATATGCTCTCGGCAATCATGCAGTTCACGGGAGTACCGAGCCTGACGGGCCTTCCCTCTCTCAACGTGCCATGTGGATTCGATTCCAGCGGACTGCCGGTCGGCATGCAGATTATTGGTGCGCCCTTCTCAGAGTCGAAACTGTTCTCTGTGGGTCATGCGTTCCAGTCCGCAACTGACTTTCATACGAAGAGCCCCAACCTGGCTTCTTATTGAAAAGAAAACGCCGCGTCATCAACGAGATGCGGCGTTGCTGTACGTGGTGTCCGCACACGCTATTCAGCCTTCGGAACAGTCAACCGGCTCCCTGTTCCGAAGCAATACGCTCTGAGGCGTAACGCCGTAGCTCTTTTTGAACGAGCGGCTGAAGTGGGATACGTCACAAAAGCCAAACGTCATCGCGGCGTCCGTAACATTTTTGACCGAGCCTTCCCGAAGTGCACAGTAGCTCGCCGCGAGCCGCTTTTGCCAGATGGACTTCATGGGAGTCGTAGCCTGTCCCGCGAATGCACGCGCCAATGTTCGCGTTGAAACGTGCATTGACGAAGCAATGTAATCGACGTCGAGGCCTGCGTACTCGATGTTGTCTTCAATGAACGCGAGCGCTTTTCGATACAAGGCGGCTTGCGAGGACGTGACAGGCGCTTCCCCGGAGTGGATGTCGATGATTGCACTTACGAGGTCCAGTATTGCGCCAGCAATCCGCGACCCAGCATGCGTCGACTGGCTGAGTTCCCGCGATTCGCACGCCTCCTTAATCATCGCGCCGAGTACGGCTCTGAATCCCGTGCCAGGTCCTAACGAGGTGGCGACTACGTGCTCGGCGCTCGCGGTGCGACGAAGGAGCAAATCGCGCGGGATTCTGACGATGAAGAAGGACTCTGGCGAAATGGTGTAACTGAATGGGCGCGCTGCATCGTACAGCAGCACGTCACCCGCGTTTTGGACAACCCGTCGGCCGTTTTGCTCCAGGTAGCCGATGCCATTCTCGAGAAAGGAAAGCCAGAGATTGTTTTCAGGACCGGACCGGATATTAGTGAAATCCCGAACCCATTCGTGTTCCGGGCCGGTCATCTTTGCCACATCCAGGGCGCCGAGTGAGCGGCCGATAATCTCAGCGTCGAATTGAGCTCTAAATTGCGAGTCGCTCGTCGCGGGAATGCAGTGACTGCAAACCACGTCCCGCCAGTAGTCGAAACGTTCAGGAGCCGCGACTGAAGATGTTGAGAACAAATATTGCATTGCAGTTCCGATAGCGGCACGTTAGCGATGGTCCTTGCAGCCAGTCTCGGAAAGGTAAGTCGCCTCGGAGCCGGCAAGGCAATGGGCGTGTGTGCCCAGTGTTTGTTGCACTGCGTCATTCTCCTGCGTTTTATGCGGTGGAACTATCAGCATTCGCCGACCATAGAACGCCAAATATCAGCGCGCAAGGATTAGGAGTTTGATTGGGTGTAAGGAGGTTCTCTGGAACCCTGAAAAAGAGTCTCCTTAGCAAGTAGGGGCTCTTCCCGCCGTCACGCCGGTACGAGGTGGGTCCGTTCGTGGACTCCGCCCGTCGGGTGATGGCAGCGCCGCTCTTCTCGCAGACAAACGAGGACGCAATGGCAAGCAGGAATGCTTGAATGGCACGGGATGGAAAGGTTCAGCAACAAGCTTCCCGTCAATGCTCCGGAGTAACATTCTTTCAACTGAGGGAGTCCTTCGAAGGTTACGTTTCTAAAATTTTAGGGAACCCCTCACCGCCCCAGCCGGATACTCGTCCGGCCACGCCCTTGCCAGCCATTTCCACAGCGACCCGTATCGCCAACTGTCACATCCACATCTGTCGCTTCCCGCCCCGGCGCACTCCGCCGTCTCGTCGTCGCTCATCTCCGCGGTCCCCATCCCTCATTGATGCCAAAAGCGATTGCGCGCAAGCGACCCTGGCGAGTGCACGTCGAAGCCGTTGGAACATCTCGTTTATCAGGCCGAGTTCTCGCGTAACGACCTCGACGTCGGTCGCAGCGTCTGATAGCAAAAGTTCTAAGAGCAGTCCGGGTTGTGGTTTCCGGATAGCATGCATTGATGAAATGGTATTTCAACAGCCAGTTAGTCCCCAAACGGGTTGCCGGTGTCTTTCACTTCGGTACTAAGGTTGTATTCCGCACGCACAGCCTTGAGCACGCCCTCGATGTCGCGCTCGAAGCCGACCGCGTTGCCGAAGTGGGTCATGTTCCAGTTGCAGCCTGTCTTGTCAGGCTCCTGCATCTGCGGCCGCGGCACACGAATCTTCACGCCATCCTCGACGATTTCCTGCAGTCGATGGATTCGTCGGTTGACCTCCTGCTGAAGCTGCGAGGCATTGAGCGTCTTGCGTATCATCCAGGTCTCCCTCCGGTTGCTTAAGCCAGTCTAGCGCAAATGAGGCGTTCCGCGACCTGGCGCTGAAAAGCAAAGTGCCTGAGAGAGCAGGCGCCTTGGTTCGTCGGGGGGTTGTGGTGCAAATAGCGCAGGCGAGCGCGAGGCCACCCGGCTGTTCGTCATCTCAGCGAGCTGAAAGGACCGCCGTCCACACTGAGGGCGCAGTGGTATCTTTGAGGTGCAGCTTCATCAGCTTGAATTGGCCTTTGCGAATGCGATGCATCAACTCGATGCCGGAAATGGAGGTTGCTGCCGGAAATGGAGGTTGCCGCAGTCCTGAAGCGTTTAAAGCCGAGCATCACGTTCAGCCGCGCTTTGAGGTTGCGATGATCCTGTTCGATCAGGTTATTCAAGTACTTCGACGATCGCAACGTTGTGCTTTCAGGCCGCAATTTATCGATCGTCATTTCGCGCACTGCGCGATGCGACGCCGCGTAGCCGTCCAGCGTGATTGTCTTGGGAGCGAGCCCTTGACTCCTGATCGCTTTCGCGAAAAAAGGCTCTGGCAGCAGCGACATCGCGCCTGGCGCTGAGCCGGAAGTCAACCGTCTTGCCGGCCCGGTCAACCGCTCGGTAAAGATAAACCCACTTGCCACGGATCTTCACCTAAGTTTCGTCGACTCGCCACGACCGGCCGGCTGCCGTAGCAAAACGGTTCCAGCGCTTGACGAACTCCGGCGTGAACCGCTTGACCCAGCGCATGATCGTCGTGTGCGCCAGAGAAAGGCCACGCTCGGACATCATCTCGACCAGATCGCGCAGGCTCAGCTGTTAGCGCAGGTACCAACGAACGCACAAGACGATGACTTCGCGATCGAAGTGCCGACCTTCGAACAGCTTGTCAATGTTCCTCAGCTTACTCATTCTGTTTGCCCTGCGTGCGTCAAAACCCTGAGCCTAACCCATCGGCCTCCGTATTTGCACCAGAGCCCTCCTACCCGCGTTGAGAAAGTACCTGGACTACGAAACGCCAGCCGAGCGATCCAGCAAACTATTGCATCCACCGGTTGAATCCGCCCCTGCGTGCATCTAGTGCCGCGACTTATAGGGAGCCTATATCAGTGCTTGAGAGGCTGCATAACTAGCCAAAGAGCTTCACGCGAGGCGTCCACCATTCCGTCCCAGCGCCTTGCTGGCGGCCATCGAGACAACTCGGGTGCGCTTGACAGCGGCGCCTCGACCGCCTGATGCCGAACCGCGCCACCTCGCCCGCGCTTGCTGGCTAGAAAATGCTGGTGCCATGGACGAAACAGCATCCGGGCGAGGCGCGTGAATTGAGGCTTCGAACTGCCCCGACATCGGCAACTTCGCGGGTCGAACCTTGAATAGTTCCGCCTGCAAATCGTCCGTACCGTCGTGGACGGAGGGCAGGTAGGCGGTTGGCAACACTTCTTTCAAGCTTGCCGCCGTCGCATCGACGCCAGCTTGCAGTTCACCAGCATGTTGGCGCACGGCACGGTCGACAGTACCCTGCACATTGGTCACCGCCAGTTCTATACCTTCCTTCATCTTGCGCAATTCGTCGATCCGGATCTGCTGATCTACTTCCGCCCGCACGCCATTCAGGTAACGTTGCGCGCGCCCCAGTAACGCGCCGGCAGTGCGCGCGACACGGGGAAGTCGTTCCGGACCGAGCACAACCAGTGCGACCGTGCCGATGACGGCCATTTTGGAAATGTCGATGTCAAACATGGCAACTGCTCCTCCAGACTGTTGCGAATTCAATCAATGCACGGGTCATTGTTGCGAGACGGCAGGGGGATCCCGCACGTCGATGTGGGCGGCCACCGGCGCCTCCTTCCCGGGGCCGTCTGCGATAACCGGTTCGATTTCCTGCATGCCTTCCTTGAAACCCTTGATCGCTCCGCCGAGGTCCGAGCCGAGATTGCGGATCTTCTTCGTGCCGAAAACTAGCGCAACGATTGCCAGAACGATCAGCCAGTGCGTAATGCTAAGGCTACCCAAGATCAAACTCCTTTCATATGTAATGGACTTAACAGCAATCAATCCCACGTCTTGCGCTCATCGTAGTGCCATTTGCATGTGGCGTGTATCAGATGCTCTTATGGTTTTTTCAAAGAAATCTTGATTGTTCATTTGCGCCGCACGTTTCTAATATTCGTCGCACGGAGCGGATGGCGATCTTCCGATTCTGCAGGGAGCCCTCCAGATTGAGCGACGACTCACTGCAGCACAAGCCAGACCGGATCGTGCCCACATCTGTGTCGTACAGGAGTTCATCCTGACCACCGTGGATTCTTCAATAGGAATACTTATGAGAGAGCAACCATGACTGACCTGAAACGTCGCAGTGTACTAGCCGGTGCGGCCGCAGGTGCCGTGGCACTCGGTGCAACGGCCGCCGCCAAGGCAGCCGAATTCGGCAACCCGGACCGTCCTTTGCAGGGAGGTATCAACTCGACGCCCGCTGCGATTTCCGAGCCCGGCCCGCAGAATCCACAACTGCGCGATGTTTTGCCGTCGTTCAACAACCCGCCGCCGACGGATGTCGGCGGAATGCCGATTCCATGGGCATCCTTCAATGAGGCGCACAAGCGCATACAGGCGGGTGGCTGGGCACGCGAAGTGACAACGAAGGCGTTTCCGGTGTCGAAGGACATCGCGGGCGTGAACATGCGCCTCGGACCCGGCGGTGTGCGCGAACTGCACTGGCACCAACAGGCCGAGTGGGCGATCATGGTCAGCGGCGAGGTTCGTATCACGACTATCGACACCAAGGGTCGCGCTGAAGTCGCCGATGTACAAACCGGCGACATCTGGTACTTCCCGCCGGGTCTGCCGCATTCGCTGCAAGGCTTGGGCAACAACGGCGGCGAATTCGTGCTGGCTTTCGACAACGGTTCATCGGGCGAATTCAACACGCTGATGGTGTCGGACTGGATGGCGCACACGCCACCGGAAATCCTGGCGCAGAACTTCGGCGTGCCGGCCGAGAAGTTCAAGGAAATCCCGCTCGAGCAGCTGTGGATTTACCAGGGCGCCAAGGCCGGTCCGCTCGCGGCCGACCAGGCCTACGCCGCGGCGCCGAACGGCCGCCCAGACCATCCGTTCATCTTCCGCATGGGCTCCATGGCGCCGACGCTGGCCCAGCCGGGCGGTGAAGTGCGCATCGTCGACAGCAGTATCTTCCCGGTTTCGAAGACCGTGGCGGCCGCGATGGTGACGCTCCGTCCGGGCGGTTTGCGCGAGATGCACTGGCACCCTGATGCGGATGAATGGCAGTACTTCATCCAGGGTACCGGCCGCATGACGGTGTTTAACACGGGCCCGGCCGCTCAGACGGTCGACTTCAATCCGGGCGACGTGGGCTACGTCGAGAAGAACCTGGGGCACTACATCAAGAATACCGGGAATACCGACCTCGTTTTTCTGGAAATCTTCAAGTCGGACCACTTCTCCGAAGTGACTCTGGCACAGTGGCTGGCGAACACGCCGCGCCAGCTGGTGCGTGAGCACCTGCGCGTCGATGACGCCACGCTCGACGTTATCCACAAGCTGAAGGACCGTCGCGACGTGCTCGCGTAAGCGCAAGCAGTTCTGCGGTGACAGTGGCGCGCCGCGTGCACGCAGGGTCGATCTGAAGCGGACTCACGGCGCCCCAATCCGGATTCAATTCTGTTCCCCCGTGATTGCGGGGCAGAAGCAGTCATCTCGTATCGACACCACGTAGCACTTTGAAAAGGCCCCCACCATGTTGATGGCAATTAAACGCACCGCTAACTACGCCCTGTCCGGGAGATCAACGACCGACACCGTCACGGCGATGCGCGATGTCCTCGACAACAGGCGACATGGCATCCGTGCGCTGCTGCCATTCGCCGGCCCTGGGGTGATCGCCTCGGTCGGCTACATGGACCCGGGCAACTTCGCGACCAACATCCAGGCGGGCTCGACCTACGGTTATGAGCTGCTTTGGGTGGTGCTGCTGTCAAGCCTTGTGGCGATGCTGTTTCAGGCGATGTCAGCCAAACTCGGTATTGTGACCGGCCGTAGTCTCGCGGAACTATGTCGCGACGAATTTCCGCGTCCGCTTGTGATCGGGATGTGGATCGGTTCGGAGATTGCCGCGATGGCAACCGATCTGGCAGAGTTCATGGGGGCGGCGATGGGCATCTCGCTGCTGTTTCATGTGGCGATCGGGTGGGGACTGCTGATTACCGGCATCATCACTATCGGCATTCTGTCGCTCGATAGAAAGGGTTTCCGCCCGCTCGAAATCGTCATTGCCGCGCTCATCGCCATCATCGGTCTGAGCTATCTATGCGAGCTCGTGATCGCACCACCAAACTGGCACGCCGCCATCTTTCACACCTTCGTGCCGCATCTGCGGGGCAACGACGCCCTGATGCTCGCGGTTGGTATCGTCGGCGCGACCATCATGCCGCACGCGATTTATCTGCACTCGGGTCTGACGCAGAACCGCGCACCGGCTCGTAACAACTACCAGCGCCGCAAGCTGGTGCGGTTTTCGAACCGTGAAGTGGTGATCGCCCTGGGCTTTGCCGGCTTCGTGAACCTGGCAATGGTGGCCATGTCCGCTTCCGTGTTCAACAAGAAGACACCAGGCATTTCCGACATCACGGTGGCGTATCACACGCTCACACCTGTTCTTGGCGCCGGAGCGGCAGCACTGTTCCTCATTTCACTGCTGGCTTCGGGTATCTCCAGCTCGGTGGTGGGAACGATGGCCGGTCAAAACATCATGCAGGGCTTTGTCGGATTCAAGACGCCGGTGCTGGCACGACGCTTCATTACGATGGTGCCGGCCGTCATTGTCTGCATGACGTGCAATCCAATGACCGCAATGGTGGATAGCCAGATCGTGCTCAGCATCATCCTGCCCGTCCCGCTTATTGCGCTCGTGGTGCTGTCATCGCGGCGCTCAGTGATGGGTCGATTCACTGCGTGCCGGAAGCTGATCGGCACTGCCGTCTTCGCCACTGGCGTGATTCTGGCCCTGAACGTGATGCTCGTCTGGCAGTCGGTCGTCGCGTAACAGCGCGCGAGTGCGAAGCGCGACTTCGTGGCTGGCGCTACTGGCGGCAGTCGTCCTTGTTTCTAGAGCGGCGTGGTCAGGCCGCTGAAGAACGATGCCCGTATGCACACTCTCAATACCCGTGAAATCTTCAAGCCGTGTACCGCCCTCGGTAAGAAGAAACTGCCGGAAGTCGTCCGCCGCCCGCGGTAAGGGGCGGTCCGCGCGATGGACCACACACCATTGGCGTCTAAGCGGAAAACCCTGCACGTCGAGCACTTTGAGCAAACCGGCGCGCACTTCGGACTGAACCGCTTGTGTTGATAGAAAGCTGATGCCCATGCCGGCCATGACCGACTGTTTGATCGCTTCTTCGCAGCCGATTTCCATAAAACGCGGTGCCGATTCGCGTCGGCAGAATGTGTCGTTGGCGGCGTTGCGGGTGTCGGTACCACTCTCCCTTACGATCAGGCATTCGAGCGCGATGCGCGCATATGGGATGTCGGTTTCACAAGCAAGCGGATGTGTCGGTGCCGCCACCAGCACGAAGGGATTGGGTGCAAACGGCTCGGCTATGATGGCAGGGCCATCCGGCGCGTGCACCATCACGGCGAGGTCGATCTGGTCGCTTCGCAGCAAGGTGATGAGTTGATCGCGACTGCGCACTGTCATGTCGAGATCGACGCTGGTGTTGCGTTGCATGAACGAGTTGATCAGATGCGGAAAGAAGTAGCTGCCCGAGGTGATCAATCCGACTCGCAGACGCTGGATGCCGCCTGTCATGAGGTCCGCCAGTGATTGCTCGGCAGTCTTCAGATCTGCAAGAATCACCCGGCAATGACGTAGAATCAGCGTGCCGGCTTCGGTCAGCGAGATCCGCTTACCGGTGTGGCGGAACAGCGGCAAGCCAGTCTGGTCCTCCATCTGCTTGATCTGCATCGACACGGCCGGCTGGGTCAGGTGAAGGTCCTCAGCCGCGCGGGAAAAACTCAAGTTGCGCGCCACACTTTCGAAAGTCTTGAGTTGTCGAATCGTTATATTTCTCATGTAAGACCGCGCGTCTCCTTTCAGGACCGTAAAAACGCCCATTAGAAATCCGGGAGGTTTCAGGCGTTATCAGTTCGTGCGGGCGCGGTTGCCCGCAGCCGGAATGCGTGCATTCGACGCATGGCCAATGCCGCCTTCCTGGAGCCAATAGCCAAGACCCATGAAAATCCCACCGCCGGCGAGATTGCCCAGGGTGACGGAGAGTTCGTTGTGTACGGCACCGGCGAATGTGATGTTGGCCGGGTGCTCGCTGATCAGCGCAAGCGCGAACACGAACATGTTCGCGACGCTGTGCTCGAAGCCGCTTGCAACGAACGCGAATACGGGCCAGAAGATCAACCCGAGCTTGGCCGCGTCACTATCGGTCCGGGCTGCCATCCAGATCGCCAGGCACACGAGCCAGTTGCACAGGAGGCCCTTTGCGAACAGCTGAACCGCCGGGGCGGCCATCTTCGCTTCAACCACCTTGAAGAACACCTCCGAACCGTCAGTCAACAGCACGCCCCCGCCGGCCGCGTGTAGAATCGCCGCGAGCACCACCGCGCCGATCAGATTGCCGATCCAGCACACCGCCCACACTAGTACCATGCCACCGACCCCGGTTTCTCCGCGGAATACCGCAAACGGCATGTACATCGCCGTGCCGGTGAACAGATCGGAACCGGCGAACACAACGATCGTCAGCGCGCAGGCGAATACTGCACCCATGATCAAGTGCGTATAGGCCTGATTGACATGCGAGCCGACCGAAAACATAAGGATGTCGCCAAAGCCAATGTAGGCACCAGCCATCGCCGCGCCAATCAGAAAGGCAAGCGGCGAGCGCACGACAGCCGACGCTTTGTGCGCGCCGATCTTCGCGAATTTATCGATACTATCTGCGTACATCACTACTCCACAAAAATAAGTCGCGTCCGGATCGAGTAGCTATCCGGAAGCTTCACGCTCACCGGGTACCCCATTCTCGGCCGCTCACTCTGGCGGCCCCATGACACTGCGATTACAAGTGTGTTATCTTCACGCTAGCCATGCGGTCACACGAGTACACCGGCGTGTCAGCACCGATGGTCCCGCCCCGAGCCCCGTACGAGCGGGACGCCACGCAGCACTTCAGCGAATCCGGGAGCACGCAAAGCGACAAACTTCTTACAGGCAGCGCCATGCACTGTCGCTTTAAGATGCAATCCAGATCGACTTGGTGGTATGTCCTACAACGTTCCGACGGCGAAGCGCGCAAGCGAAGCTGCGACACCCGCGCCATACTCCGGATCGGCCCTGGTGCAGTTGTCGTTGTGGCGCTGCCTCACTTCATCCCTGCATCGCCCATCGCCCGCGCCGTGTTGTCGAAGAGCGTCTGGCGCTGGGCCGCATTCATCTTGCGGAAGAGATCGCCTGGCTGCTTGTAGTGATCGTCATCGACCCGATGGTCCCAATGAGCCGCCGCGCCGTCAATTTCCAACGGCGGTTCGTTGAGTTGCGGCTGACCCGTCCAGACCGCATTGCTGTTAGGCCAATACGACGGCATGCCGCTGGACAGATCACGTTTCCCTCCGACATTGTGGCGTGGTTACGCTCGACTGCCACTCGCAGCCGACGATACGGCTCCATCTGCACGGGCGCCTTTATACTCGCGTCAACGGTCTGCTTGACGGACGTCATGTGACGATTCATTGGGCCGCCTCCGAGGCTTCGGCCGGAGCGCATCCATCGCTTACGATCGACGAAGACGCGCTGTACGGTGTCAGCCTGTAGGTGCCCCGGTGTGTGCGGTAATGCACACAGAGAACGAGAGAAAAAAACTCCCCGAAATGGGGAGCTTTGATCGGCTCGGGCCGATCCACCAGTGCAAGCGCGAAGTAACGCGAACCGCGGCGAACTATTGAGTGATTTTCACTTGGATCAAACCGACGCGGATACATCGTTCCGCTTCGCGAAGTTGAATCGCAGCAGGTTGCTGATATCGGTATCTGGGTGCACGCTGCGGCAGTTCGGTCGGCACGCGAGGCAGATACGCATACCACCGTAGAGCATTGCCTCCCGTAGATCGCACACTTAGATTAGATTCCCAAAGACGCGCTTTTACGCGATCGGCCTTGTGCAGCACTGCGCCTTCGAAGTTACCCCCGCGCACACATGACGCGCTGGAGATCCCGGGCGACGAAAGTCGAAGCCCGGGATCTTACGATTAGGACTCCATTACTTGAAGCAGACGAGCGTACCGCAGGAGAGCAGTCGCGCAATCTGGCGCACAAAGGTTTCTTCAAGAGAGTCGAGCCCTGAAAAAGTCAAGAATTTCGTCCCGCGCCTTTGTCGTCGGCTGCCCCTCTTGATCTATGAGATGTACAGTGACGACGTTGTGGGGTGTTTGCACTACCTTTTCAAAGAACTCGGGCACGTCTCTGTTGGCAGCGCTGTCGGGCAGCACTCGCCCGATAAATCGATCTCCAAGCGCTTCTTCATATGCAGCGAATCTCTGGGACTTACAAAAGCGATCGCCTTCGAAGCGATACGCCATAACTGTGAGATCTTCTTTTTCAAGTCGTGCCTTGACTACTTTCAGCTCTTCTGGAGCTATCTCCAGTCCGGCGTCGTCGTCAAGTGGCAGCGCGGGTTGCGAGAGCACTGGTGCGAGCATCGCCGGTTCGAGCATCATCGACAAAGCAAAGTTTCCCGAAAAGCACATTCCGATTGCGCCGACACCTGGACCACCGCATTCTTCGTGGGCAAGCTTGGCCAAAGCCCTCAACCACTTTGTAACTGGACTAGAACCGCCAGCACCGAATGCACGGAATTCCGCGCTCACGCATAGGCGCTTGAATATCGCCTGTCCGACTTCGAGGTCGATAGGTTCGCCATCCCTGCCGTATAGAGAGGGCATGTAGACCGTGAAGCCTGCATCTCGAACCCACCGGGCAAATCGCGCAACATGTGGGCTGATACCCGGAACTTCAGGGATCACGATCACTGCGGGGCCCTTGCCAGAAATATGGACAAGTTTGGTGATGTCGTCCAGTAGCGTGATTTTTCGCGGCTGGAAGTCCTTTAAAGGATCGTATTCGTTAAGATTTCTCGGTTGCATGGCTGATTCCTCTTGAGTGTGGGAACGACAAGGTAGGCGCACGACCCTCGTCGCATACCTCTCGTTTCCCGCTAGTAAGGGTTGTATTTGACTGCCAGAAACCGCAAACTAGCAGTGTCCGTTCAGACACTTATCAGGCGGTATCAGCCATGTTTGATTTCTCGGTCATAGTTCTGCGCGGAGCGTCCGCGTCAAGCGTCGCGATGACCCTTGATATCCTTTCGACCGCGGCGGCTTGCGCAAAGAAGGTTGGGTGTGCTGTACCGCAGTGGCGGATATATTCCACCCGGAAACTCGTCAGATTGAGCAATGGTGTGAGCGTGGGCGCAACGCCGCTGCCTAAGAAGTTAAGTCACGACGGTTCGGTGTGGATTATTCCCGGTTTGGACTTGCAGACAGTCGCGGAAGTCACGACTCGATTTGATGAACCGGATGCCAAGCGAACGATTAATGCATTGCAAGAGCACGTAAGAGCAGGTGGCGAGGTCGCGGCGTCGTGTTCGGCGGTTTTTTTATTACGTGCGGCAGGCTTACTCGATCACCGGCGGGTGACCACCACATGGTGGTTCGCTGGTCTGCTTCAACAAATGGCGCCAACGTGTACGGTCGACGGTGACAGGTTGCTGGTCGTAGATAAAAATATTGTAACGGGCGGGGCTGCATTTGCGCAGATCGACGTCATGCTTTATCTTTTGCGTACCAGATTTAATCCGACGCTCGCAGAAGCGGTATCCCGAAATCTGCTGATTGATGGTCGCGGGTCTCAGGCGCAATTTATTGTTCCGGCCGCATTGGCAAATGGCAATGAATTGGTTGGAAAGCTAGTATCGCTATATGAGGCGCGACTACGAAATCCCCCAAGCATCGAAAGGCTCGCGACTGAATTGTGCATGTCGAGTCGAACTCTCTCTCGACATGTAAAGGTTGCGACCGGTCGAAGTACTTCAGCGCTGCTTCAACATGTCCGCATTAGTAGAGCACGCATGTTGCTTGAAGCGGGCAATCTTACGATCGAACAGATTGCTGAAGAGATAGGGTACGGAGACACCACTGCACTCCGTCGTCTGATGCGTAAGTTGACCGGGTCGACACCACGTCAATTCCGACCCTCCGTATTGCCAAAATGATCGTCTCAAGAATAATTTTCTCATCAGATCGTCTCGCCCATTTGGGTGACAAATCGAGCGCGGTCTCCGCAACTCGAGCAAAGTTCGGCGACAGACTGCGTCTCGCTCGTGGACTAGGAGGAACATCGCCCACGTCGCGCTCGTGACTTCGTTGTCATGCCTGGTTCGATTGGGCCGACATGAACCTTCTGGTGTCCTTCGGCAGCTTTGCTTCCTGAACTCGGTAGGCACTCGTTGTCCATACAGCAAACCTATGAGAATGGATTGCGAAGCTTCGTTGCGACGTTGACCGCATTACTCCCAGACGCAGATTTGAAAGCGGCGGGTCGTCGGGCAACCGCATCTTTGCTCTCATGGTGGGCACCCTTCAGCTGGCGTGCGCTGTGCCAGACGCTGCCCGCGCGGAGGAAATCACGGAAGGCGGCGTCGAGGCAGCGGTCGTCCTTGCACGCGAGTCACAAGAATGAACTTTGCTTGGCGGCGGCCCGGCCTCCTCAGCTGAGCCAGTGCAATGTATGAGGTCCACGGAGACCTGCAGATTGACGACCGGCCACCGACCGGCGTGAAGCGCCGTTCCAGCATCCGCCCCGTGACACGATCGAATGCCAGAAACTGGCCGACACCAGAAGCTCGAGTCTCATCGGATACGATAGTGAACTCACCATCTTGCGTGGGGACAAGAGTTGCGTAACGGTTGCACGGGCTTAATTTTCCTCGAAAAATCCCTGCGTCGATTGGACGTGGGCATTCGATCAGTCGAGAAGCAACTGCCCTATGTGGTCGTGGTCTTCCAGACAGGCGGTCGCTCACGCCACCGCCCTGCCTAGCTCCCCATCACGCGGCGACAGCCAGCATCGACCGACGGCACCTGGCAGACGCACAAGCACATGCATACTGAGCGCGAGCCTCTTCGTCTTCGGCATCGTCGATTGCCAGCAGATAGTCGATGAAGAGCTCTTCGCCTGCGTCGACTGGCCGGAGCGCGTAGATGAAAATCCGCCCTTGATCCTCGACGGTCTCGCAGTTCGGCGCGCAGGCGTGATTCAGCCACCGCGCACTGTTACCGCCGCGACTGCCGTCGATGACCCGGCCATCCGACAGACCGAACAGGAAGGTGTGTCCCGTGACGCCTTCACGCCGGTGTCGACGTAACGCGTCCCGCCACGCTGTGATTTCGCCCTTATATTCGAGCACGCGCTCGCCCGCTGCGAGCGGACGCATCGCAAATACACCTTTGCCGTGAACCAGCGATCTCCGAACGATGACGCGTCGCATTCTATTGCCCTGACGGTGGTCTTTGCGCAAGTATGAAGCGGCCAATTTCCGCGTCTACTGATGGAAGAAAAATTTGTTGCCGCAACCGCCAGCTCCTGGCGCGCGGCACTCTATCCAGGGGCGTGGGCAGGGTTCGAGTCGCGACAGCGAAGGTTGATCGTCAGATTCCCCGCGATTCAGGCAAGATTCAGAATAGTTGGGCGCCAAGTTCGCGCAGGCTGGCCCACTTCACCGTACTCACGAATGTCCGGCCCGCCGTGTCGAGCGATTCGATCATCGCGCGCTGCCCACGCGCTTCCGCGATGACGCGCACGATGCGGGTCCGGTAGCGTAGCAACGCACCGATAGTCGGGCACGAGGTCTGCCGCCGTGTCCGGGAATGTTTCTTTTCCATGCGAGTATCGATATAGATAGGCAGCAAAAGCGAGGGGCCGAGATACAACGCACTAACCCGCAGCAAATGCGACAGGGCCAGCCGCCCTGAGTCCAGACCGGCAGCCTGAGCACGGTGTTCCGACGCGACTGTCGCCGTACAGGTCGCGGCGATCCGACCAGGAGGCCGTTCGCAGCCGCGTCCGATGGCTTGGCTGTGGTTTCAGGCGCCGTTCACCGCGTCCTTGAACGCCTTGCCCGCGGTGAACTTGACTGTCTTGGCGGCAGCGATCTGGATCTCGGCACCGGTCGCCGGATTGCGTCCGACCCGTGCGGCACGCGCACCGGTCGAAAGCGAACCAAAGCCGATCAGTTGCACCGTCTTTCCTTTCGTCAGCTCACCGGTAATGGTCGCGATCACCGCGTCGATCGCCTCACCGGTCGCGGCCTTGCTGTCTCCAGTCTTCGCGGCAACTGCATCCACCAGTTCCTGCTTGTTCATGGTTTTATCCCTGTTCTGGTTGTGAAGATGTCGCCCACCCTACCCGATCGCCGGGGCATTAGGCAATATCTGCCAGTCCCGGCTTCGCATCACCCGACTGGCCGCGCGTCGCCGGCCGCTTATCTGAGTCGTGTCCCGATGCCCGACGGTTAGTATCGGCTGGGCGAAATATCGTGCGTCGAGCGTAGTGGGAACGGGCGAACGGTCAACGACCGCAATGCCTGTACCTGCTGTACCGCCCAAGGTTCAAGCCGTCGCCCGGCGCGCTCCCAGGCGGCAAGGATCCGCGGCCAATTTGTTGAACGGCTCCATCTTTCATGATCGCCTTCGTGATGAACGAGTCGATTGTCAGCCGCACCGCTACCTGCTCGTCACCTTGCCGCTGCGACGGCCTCCGCTCCCCGCTTGTCACTGCTCATGCAACGTTGGCCCTCCCCTACCCGGCTGCCACCGTGCATCGACACACTTACGCTAGATCCCGCTGAATCCGCCCTGCCGATTAAGTCACGTCGTCCGCGCTGGCCATAAACGCCGGATACATGGCACGGCGTGAACGATTCTTGGGAGACCCGCGCAGTTTTGATAACTGCCAACTATCAGAACTGCATTTAATGGCTTAAATCCGTGGTTATCCGATCAGACCTCAAGCTCCGCGGTCCGAACGGCGCAAGCCGCAGCGGAACCCAGTCAGCCGAGCTCCGTGTGTTCCGCGTCTTCTGTTAGGCATACCGGGCGTGCCGCGTGACGTCCCGCCCCATCACACCGGTTCGGTCGCCAGTACGGATTCTTCGGCGCCAG
Source organism: Paraburkholderia sp. RL17-373-BIF-A (assembly GCF_046030175.1). Lineage (NCBI taxonomy): Bacteria > Pseudomonadati > Pseudomonadota > Betaproteobacteria > Burkholderiales > Burkholderiaceae > Paraburkholderia > Paraburkholderia sp. RL17-373-BIF-A. The sequence goes on along the minus strand of NZ_JARESO010000024.1, from coordinate 52,859 downwards.
AGATCGGCCGTGACCGCTATGCGCCGTCCAGTTTGATGGAGCGGGTGGTGCCGGAGGGAAGGAGTAAAAAAGCGCGTAAAAACCGCAGTGTCCGTGTCCGCAGACGCCGTTAAAGCACCAATAATTACGCATCCGTTGCGGCCCCTGCTCACCGGTCACGAATCGAATTGTCGAACAGATCAAAGGTTGTGCCATGCTGCTGTGCGGGTAGATTCCCGCTGCGGACCTGCGCAACCACTTCCCGCGGCAGCCAGGCGTCTTCCATCGCGTGGATGCCCTTCTCGATCAACTGCTTGAGAAAAAACGACTCGCTGCGCCCTGTGGTTTCCGCCAGCAGTCTCAATCGCTGTTCGATTGTCGGCTCGACGCGTAGCGCGATGACCTGTGACCCGTTCCCTGACTTCCTTCTCAACCTCTACTCCCGAATGGACTCATGCGTAGCCGACGGCGCATTCGCGCGCTGTTTTATCACAGTCGGACGGGTGACGCGGGGTAAAAAAGATCGCGATCGGGCGGGCCATTACGTCGACGGAGATAGGGTCGCCCACCCCATTTCGATCCCGGCGTCGGGCGGAGTAAGCGAGTTACGTCGGTGTGCCGGAGCGGATTCGCCCGCCCCTCTCTAACGTGCGCGCCGGCGATTTGTAAAGATACGTCTGCCGGAAACGCACCTCAAAACAGTGCTATTGAGATAATCCTTCTTATCACAATAGGTCCGTTTATGTCCTAAACTCACACTCATGAAAACGCGTCACACCCCGAGGCGCCGCACGCCCTCCTCCAGAAACATCGCACCCACATCGTCATTGCCCGACGCCGATGCGCTCGCCGCACTGCGCGGCTGGTACGCGGGCCTGTCCTCGCGCGACACGGTCGAACGCTACCTGCCGCACGCGCTACTTGTCCCTGGAGCAAGCGCGCGCGGTATTCTCGGCCGGATCCGCCAGCGACTCGCCGCCTTTGCGCATGAGCGTCACAGGCCCGACCTCGTCGCATTATTCAGCCACCCGGCCAGCGAACGTACCGAACGAAGCACCGCCGTGCTGCACGCGATCACCCTGCTGCCCGGTCTCGCCGATGCGCAACCGCAGATCACCGACGACATTGGTCAGTGGCTGCGTCCGCGGGCCGTGCGCGTACTGCGCGCCCACGGCATCGTGACGCTCGCCGATCTCACCGTGCGTGTGCCGCGTCGCCGTCAATGGTGGCATGCCGTCGAGGGGCTCGGTGCGGCCACCGCAAGGCAGATCGAAGCATTCTTCGCCGCCTATCCCAAACTCACGGAGCGGGCCCGTGCGCTGGTCGCCAGTCAGCGGACCGCCGTGTACGCGCGATATGTCGCGCCCCACAATGTCCTCGCACCGTGGGAGTCCATTCACGTTCCGCCCAGGGTCGACGGTACCGACGGCACGTTCCGTGCGCCGAGCAACGCCTGCACACTCGACGCAAACAACGATTACGAGGCGGTGCAGGCCTGGCTCTCGCTGCACGAGGCGCCGACCACGCAACGCGCCTACCGCAAGGAGGCCGAGCGGCTGATTCTCTGGGTAATCGTCGAACGTCACCGGGCGCTCTCGTCGCTGACTACTGAAGACGCGATCGCCTACCGTGCGTTTATCCTCGCGCCCTCGCCACGCAACCGCTGGGTCGGACCACCCCGCCCGCGTCACGCGCCTGACTGGCGCCCGTTTGCCCGTAGTCTCTCGGCGCGCTCGGCGGCCTACGCGCTGTCGGTGCTCGGCGCCCTGTTCCGCTGGCTGATCGAACAACGTTACGTGCTGGCCAATCCCTTTGCCGGCGTGAAGGTTCGTGGACGCACGCGGGTGGCACCCCTCGACACGTCGCGCGGCTTCACGGATGGTGAATGGCAGATTGTGCGCTCGCTCGCCGATGGACTCGAATGGTCGTATGGCTGGGAAGCCACCGCTGCGCAGCGCTTACGCTTCGTGCTTGATTTCGCGTACGCGACCGGGTTGCGCGCGGGCGAACTGGTCAGCGCAACGCTGGGCGACGTGCTGACCGATGCGAATGGCGATCACTGGCTGCGGCTGATTGGCAAAGGCAGCCGGCCGGGCAAGGTTGCGCTGCCGCCACTCGCGCGGCACGCGCTTGAACAGTCGCTGCTGCAACGCGGCCTGCCAGTGACGCCTGCGCGCTGGCAGCCGAAGGTTCCGCTGCTGGCCCGACTGGGCGACGAAACAGACAGTGCCAGCATTACCCCTGCGCGGCTGTGGTACGTGATGCGCAGGTTTTTTATGCAGGCGGCCGGACTGATGGAAGCCGACCACCCGCCGCTTGCAGAGAAGCTGCGGCGGGCCAGTCCACACTGGATGCGGCATACGCATGCGACGCACGCGCTCGCCCGCGGTGCGGAGCTGACGACCGTGCGCGACAACCTGCGTCATGCATCGATCGCCACGACCTCGATCTATCTGCAGGGCGACGAAGTGAAGCGGGCACGACAGCTCGATGCGGCTTTTGGACGGCGTACGTGAGGGATGTACCGCACCAGTTGGATCCGAACGGTGAGGATTTTCGGGAGCACATAATCGAGGCGACCTGCCCGGGGCGCGTGGTGAACGTCATACCGTCGTCGCCAGGGTATCAGAGCGTAACGGCAATGCGCGCAGTCCATGAATGCGCGGCCGCCCTAGCATGCTCATCGAACAGCGCGTCTGGAAAATGCCCCCGTCCCCATGCAAAGCATGCAGTTGATTGGCAAGGGTGACACGCCGTGAATTGACGGTTAGTTGCGTTATTGAAATAGGTTAACAACAACGTTGATCGTTAGCGCAGGTGTTGCATCAAGCGATCGTGATTAGCGCAGCCGCAGGTCACGGCCTACATATCGCACGAGTCACCGGCTAGTCGCGGAATGGATGTTCATCCAAACGGCGACCGATTTAGCGGGGTTAGCACGCTTCGGACCTACCCGCGACATTTGTCGAAGGTCAATGGTCCCTCATCGGCCGGAGCCGCCATTGGGACAGGCTGGGTTCTTCGTCGGCAATGTGGCGGATTGCTGACGTTGGCGGCCTAGATCAATCCAGCGGCAGCTTTCCTTATCGACGGACTCACACTCTCGACCCATTTCAGCCGTTCGTCCCGGTGTTACTTGAACGGCAGCTTCCAAGATACAACGGTCGTTGAAGTCGGCATCTGAAGCAGCGGCTGTCTCATGGCGACGACGTCAGCCGATACGCGCTTCTGCTCGCTGCCGGAAGCCTATACCGTTCGTGGACGTGTCGTCACCGGAACCCGAACTGAGGGCCGAACAACGCCTCGTCGTGCGCGGAGGCACAGGGAGCCTGGGACAGGCGGCCATCGACATCGGTGGGCAACTTGTTGCCGGTTGCGTCCACCCGTCGATCGAGCAGTGAGAGCTTGCTGCATTCGCCTGGCGCGGCACACATCGTGGCTACGACCGTCGGATCCACCGGATAGCGGCCCCCTGCTGGGGCAAAAAATCGAAAAACCCGGCCAAGTTCCACGTCAACTCACCCCCTCATGCGACATCCACCACGATTTTCCCACGTGCTGTGCCGTTCGTGAGGGCATCATAGGCAAGTTCGGCAGACCCTAGATCGAACCGGCGAGGGTCGAGATTCGACGTGAGCTTGCCGGCTTCCGCCAGTCGTGTGGCTTCGCGCAGCATCTCCGCGTGGTGCGCGCGATCTTGGCCTGTCAGGAGCGGATAAAGGGTGAACACCCCTGAATACGTTGCTTCACGAAACGACAGCGGAGCCAGTGAGTGCGTACCCCAACCCAACGCGCTGACCACATTGCCAAAATGCTTGACTGCGGCGAACGAAGCATCGAGCGTCGGGCCGCCGACAGTGTCTACCACCAGGTCAAAGCCGACGCCCTGCGTGATTGATTCGACGTACTGCTCGACAGACTGAGCCCGGTAATCGATCGGCGTAGCGCCTAGACGCATAACGAGATCATGGTCGCGGGAACTAGTCGTCGCATAGACCTGTGCGCCGAGTGCGCGTGCCAATTGTACCGAGACATGTCCGACCCCGCCTGCTCCTCCTTGTACCAGCACGGTTTGCCCCGCCTGCAAATGCGCGCGATCAACGATGCCGGAATACGACGTGATAAACGCGAGCGGCAGTGCCGCAGCTTCGCGCATTGAGAGATTGGCCGGTTTGATCGCGAGCAAGTCCGCATCGACTGCTGCGTACTCGGCCAGCGAGCCCTGAATTCCGCCAACGCCGCGTGTCATCCCGTACTCCTCGTCGCCCACCTTGAAAGCGGTGACGCCGGGCTCATTGGCATCAACAACACCGGCCATATCGATGCCTAACACCAGCGGCAGCGGATGGTTCGCATGCGCTGCGCTTCCGGCGCGTATTTTGGTGTCAAGCGGGTTAAGGCCGCTCGCGGCAATGCGCACCTGCACCTGGCCGTGCGGGCTCCGGCATCGATGTTTCCGTCAATTCGAGCGGACCGTTATAACGGCTGATGACGAGCGCCCGCATGGTCATGATGATCTCCTTTCCGATGGAAGAAACAAGCTGATACGTTGCGAATTTTCGAGGCGGCAAGGACCGGGATTTCGCGTCTTTATATCGCCGCATTACTTTTCCCCACGGATCGTGTATGAAAATTCAATGGCCCGCAGGCCGACGATTCGCTAGCGGCACGTATGAGCGTATCGGTCAGTCGAGTCTCGAAGGTTGCGAGGGACCAGGCGCTAACCGTCAACGGGAATTGTATAAGTCGGCGGACACGCTCGCTCTTTCTGTTTTCGCGTAGTCTACGAACGGTGATGGTTGCCGCCGGCTAGATCAGCTTGACGGGTCCGCCATCGATCCGAACGCGAAACAGCGAATACGGTTTCTCCCGCTGGTCGACGCCGTTGCGGAACTGCGCTTGCCGGTGGAGCTGATTCGCGGTGAAGTAGAGATAGCCGTCGCTAGCGACCGAAAGCGTGTCGGGCCAGAGGATTCTCGGATCGTGCGCGATCGTTTTCCACTCGCCGTCGGCACCACGCTGGCGAATGCCATTGCGTTCGTAGTCGCCTGCGTAAATCCGCCCCTGGTCGTCCGCTTCCAGACCGTCGGACGCGCCCTTTTCGCCGAGGTCGATGACCGCGCTCGCCACGTCCGCTTCGGATGATGTTTCATCGAGCAGCAGCGACGTCGGCACCGAGAAGAGATGACGGCTCGACAGCGGACAGTAAAACAGCGTCGCGCCATCGGCGGATATCGCGATGCCATCCGAAGCCACGCTGAAAGGCGAAGGTGCGTTTCCTTCGCTGCGAATGGCGAGCCGTTCGCCCTCGACCACGGGAACGAATGCGGGATCCGCCGAGGTCGAAGGATGGCCCGAGAGCTTGCGCCAGCTGTGACCGCTCGCGAGATCGACGACGATGATTCCGCCTGGTCCCGACACCGACGAGTCGGTGACGTATGCTACGCCGCCAGTGCCGCTGCGCAGGTCGAAGCGGACATCGTTGACGTAAGTGGTCGGCAAAACAACGCTGGCAGGCAGCACGATCGTCCTGACCACCCGGTCCGCGGTCAGATCGACGGCGACGAGCTTCGCACCACCATCCACGGGGCGCGAAAACGATGGCGCGGCCGTGTCGAGGATCCACAGACGGTTGGCCGCATCGACCACCACGCTTTGCACACTACAGAGCGTTTCGCCGGGCCGGTTAGGGTCGAAACGGTTGATCGCCGCGTCGGGATACGGCACCACCTTCCCTGCGCGCAATTCGCCGACGGTGAAAGGCACATCGTCGCCCCAACGCGGGAAATTCACGAAGATGCGGCCATCGTGCGAAACCGTCACGCCCGTCGGCATCGCATCGTAGAAGGCGAAGACCGGCTCGATTTCCCCGATCGTTCTTTCAGCGGCGAGCTTTGCCGCGCCTGCCGATGCGATGGTATGTGCTGGATTCGACATATCGTGCTCCTTGCTTGACCGATGGCGCGGACAGCGGGCTTTCGCCGCGCGCACCGCTTCTGCCGGGTTGGACCGCGACACTCTCCAGGCGATCACGGTTATCGCCTTACATGATGCGCCGCACTTGCGCCGCCGCGCAACGCTGCCGTTCTAGAAGCCCGTCAGAACCGTCTTGCCGATCGACCGGCCGCCCTCGACGCGCGCGTGAACGCGCAGCAGATTCTTCGCATTGATCGGACCCGCGTCCTCGGTCAGCGTCGTTCGCAGCACGCCCGAGTCGACGAGATCGGCGACGCGGTTCAGCAGGCGATGCTGTTCGATCATGTCCACCGTGTGGAACAGTGGCCGCGTGAACATCAGTTCCCAATGCACCGACACGCATTTGAGCTTGAGACTCACGATGTCGAGCGCCGCAGGGTCGTCGATCAGCGCGATTTTTCCCTGCGGCGCGATGATTTCGGCGATGCCCGGCAGATGCCGGTCGGTGGCCGTCAGGCTGGCAACGTATTGAACCTGCTCGATGCCGATGTCCTGCAACCCAGCTTTCAGCGGCTTGTGATGATCGATCACACGATGCGCGCCCATCTTCCGGCACCACGCGATGGTCTCGGGCCTCGACGCCGTCGCGATCACGGTCAAACCCGTCAGCGTGCTGGCGATCTGCGTCAGGATCGAGCCGACCCCGCCCGCACCGTTGATGATCAGGATCGCCGCGTTGCGCTTGCCGGCATGTTGCGTGACGGACAACCGGTCGAACAGCAACTCCCACGCGGTGATCGACGTGAGCGGAAGCGCCGCCGACTCACCGAACGACAACGTCGCCGGCTTGCGCCCGACGATCCGCTCGTCGACGAGATGGAATTCGCTGTTGGTGCCTGGCCTGTCGATGGCGCCGGCGTAGAACACATCGTCCCCTGGCTTGAAGAGCGTCACGTTCGGACCCACGGCCTCCACCACGCCCGCCGCGTCGAATCCCAATACCGCCATGCCACCAGTTGGAGGCGCGCGGGTCGCGCGCAGCTTGACGTCGGCGGGATTGACCGAGACGGCCCGCACTGCCACCCGCAGATCGCGCGGGCCGGGCTCGGGCGTGGGCAGATCGAAGTCGACCAGCGCGCCGGGTGCGCTGGTCGGACCCGCAACACGGTAACCAATCGCTTTCATGTGTCAGTCCTCCTCGTCATGACATCGGTATGCCCGGCGTCGGCTAGATCAGCGACGGCACCGCTGGATCGATATGCACCTCGAGGAGGTACGGGGCACCTGCCGCGAGGCCCCGGCGAAGCGCGGCTTCGAGGTCTAATGGACGGTCGATCCGCTCGCCTGCCACGCCGTATCCTTTGGCGAGCGACACGAAATCGAGGCCGGGCAGATCGAGCCCGGGCACCCCGGGCGTATCGAGCTGATTGGCGAACGCCTTCAGAATGTTGTAGGCACCATTGCGAGGGACGACGAACAGGATCGGCAGCGCATGCTGGACCGCGGTCCACAGCGCCTGGATCACGTAGTTGGCCGCGCCGTCGCCGACGATATCGATGATCTGCCGCTGGCCGCCGTTGTCGCGCTCCGCCAGCGCGACGCCGACCGCCGCCGCGAGGCCATAGCCCAGCACGCCGCTCGACATCGAGAAAAACGAACGCGGGGCGCCGGTCGGAATGCGCTGGCGAAGCAGCTTCATCGTGGACAGCGATTCCTGCACGATGATGCTGTCCGCTGGCCGCACTTCGTTGATCGCGTGATACAGATAATCCGCCGTGATCTGCTCGCCGATCTCCGGCAGCGGCAGCCTGGCGGCGGGAACGGGCGCCTCGCGTGCGGCCTTCGGCAGATGCTCGGTCAATACCGCGCAGGCGCGGCCGGGATCGGCCAGGAAACTGTCGCCGACGGGAGCGCGCGCGGCTTCGGAGGGATCGTCGGTGATGTGGAACAGCCGTGAACCCGACGGAATGAAATCGCCGGGAACGTACGGGTAATAGCGGAACACTGGCGCGCCGATCACAACGATCACGTCGTGCCCCGCGAGCTGTTTGCCGAGCGGTCCGATCGCGCTCGTCAGCACGCCCTGATAGGACGGATGCGTTTCGGGAAAGCCGGGACGGCCTTCGGCCGGCGCCGCCCAGACCTTGCAGCGCAGACGCTCGGCGAGCGCCACCGCATCGTCCCAGCCGCCGCTCTGATCGACTGCGCCGCCGATTACCAGCACCGGCGAGCGCGCCCGCGACAGCGCGTCGATGACGGGCGCGAGACTGGCGGGATCCGCGCCCAGCCTGCGGCTCACCGAACGGATGACTGGCACGGCCGGACACGCCTTGTCGACATCATCCATGGGAATCGAGAGAAACACCGGTCCGGCAGGCGGCTGCACCGCCATCGCATAAGCGCGCATCAACGCGCCCGGAACGTCTTCCGGACGGGCCGGCTCGTAGGCCCACTTGACGAACGGCTGGGCGATCGCCAGCGGCTGCGTGTTGGTCAGGTACGGTTCGAGCAGCAGCATCTCGCGGGTCTGCTGGCCGGCCGTGATAATCAGCGGTGCGCGGTTGTACCACGCGCTTTCGATATTGCCGAGCGCGTTGCCCATGCCCGCCGCCGTGTGCAGATTGACCAGTACCGCTTCGCCCGACGCCTGCGCGTAGGCGTCGGCCATCGCGACAGCCGGTGCTTCCTGCAAGGCCAGCACATAGCGGAAATCGGATGGAAAATTCTTGAGCAGCGTTTCTTCGGTCGAGCCGGGGTTGCCGAAAATCGTGGTCAGCTTCAGTTGACGCGCAACTTCGAAAAACGCCTGTTGTACGGTCGTCGTCATAGCGGTTCCTTGAGAAAGATGAGCCGTTCAACCGGCATTCGTGACGGAGGGCGGCGGCGAACCCGCGGGCGTCACGCTGACAAGCTTGCGATTCACAAACTCTCCGAAACCCAGCTCCGACAGTTCCCGCCCGTAGCCAGAGTTCTTGATGCCGCCGAACGGCAATTCGGGTGCGGTCCACGTTGGATGATTGACGAACACCATGCCGCTTTCGATCTGTGCCGCCACGCGCCGGCCGTGTTCGAGATCGGCTGTGAATACCGAGCCGCCCAGACCGAACGGCGTGGCATTGGCCAGTTCGATGGCTTGCGCCTCGCTCTCGACGACATAGAAAGACACGACCGGGCCGAACAGCTCCTGCCGGTAGATCGGATTGTGTTCATCGATGTCGGTGAGGATCGTCGCTTCGACATAGAAGCCCGGACGATCCGGCCGGCCGCCGCCCAACGCGACGCGCGCGCCATGCTGTTTTACGACGTCGATCTGATGCAGCAGCCCGCGCATCGCGTTTTCGGACGACACCGGTCCGAGCGTGGTTGCCGGATCGGCTGGATCGCCCAGCTTCAGCGCGCTCATGCGCGCGACGAGACCATCGAGAAACTGGCGCCCGCGCGCCTTGCCGATCACGATCACCCGCTTGGCCGCGACGCAACTCTGGCCGGTGTTGTTCATGCGCCCCCACAGCGCGTTGTCGAGCGTCGCTTCCAGCGGCGCGTCCTTGAGCACGATCAGCGGATCGCTGCCGCCCAGCTCCATCACCGACTTCTTCAACGCCCGGCCCGCGCGTTCCGCGACGGCCGCTCCCGCGCGCTCGCTGCCCGTCACCGTCGCGCCCCGCACACGCGGATCGTCGATCAGCCTCGCAACCTGATCGAAGTTCGCGAATACGTTCGTGTAGATGCCTTCCGGTGCATCGACGTCCTGAAACAGGCGCTCGAACGCCAGCGCCGACTGCGGCACATTGCCCGCGTGCTTGATGATGACGACGTTACCCACCATCAGTTGCGGACCTGCCACCCGCGCCAACTGGTAGTACGGAAAATTCCACGGCTCGACGCCAAGAATGATGCCGAGCGGGTGCGTCTCGATGCTGTTGCCCGGCACCCCGTCGATCTCGACAGGGCGCAGATAGTGCGCCGCGCGGTCGGCGTAGTAATCGAGGATCGCGGCGGACAGCTGGACCTCGGCGCGCGCCTCGGCGATCAGCTTGCCCATTTCGGCCGTCAGATATCCCGCGTACTCCTGCGCATTCGCACGCAACTTCGCAGCGGCCGAGCGGACGATTCGCGCGCGTTCGTCGACCGGCCGCCGACGCCACGTTTCGAAGCACGCTTGCGCGCGATCCACCACCTTGTCGAGTTCGGAATCCGTGATGTCGGGAAACGTTTTGACGAGTTCGCCCGTGGCGGGATTGATCGTTTGATAGGCCATGAATTTTCTCCTTTCAGACATTGGCAACGCTGACTGATGCGGTTGGCGAGCGGCTCGTCCGCCACGCACACGGCTAGACCGGCACTTCGTATTTCGAAACGTTTTTTTCGTTCCAGCTCATGCCGATTCCGGGACGATCGGGCGTCCATACCAGACCGTCGCGCGGTTCCAGCGGGTCGGCAAGTATCGGATTGGCCCAATCGACCCATTCCAGCCAATGAGCGGTGGGCGTCACCCTGAGCAGGTGCGCGGCGATCTCCGGATACAGATGATTCGACAACTGCACGCCCGCCGCGCCCGCAACGTGCGCGGTCTGCAGCCAGCCCGTGACGCCGCCGATCCGCATCAGATCGGCCATCGCGTAGTGGACAGCACCGGCGGACAGGAAGGTGAAGAAATCGCGCGAGCCGTAGAAGTTCTCGCCGATCTGCAATGGCGTCCGTACTTTCTGCGCAAGTTGCACGTAGCCGCGAACGTTGTCGTACGCGATCGGCTCTTCGATCCAGTAAAGACCCTGATCGTCGAGTTCGTGGCAACGGCGGATCGCATCGCCCAGTCCGAGCGCCTGATTGAAGTCCACCATCAGGTCGATTCCGGCGCCGACGCCTTCGCGCACGGCGCGAATCGCCGCCAGATCGTCCTTCAGATGCACATTCCCGAGCCGCAGCTTCATCGCCTGAAAGCCGCCGTCGGCCTGCAGTTGACGCGCCTCGTCGGCCAGCGTCGCGACGTCGTGCCGCCACAAGCCGTTGCTGTTATATGCGCGGTTCGGCCCCGGCGTTCCGCCGAGAAACACCGCTAAAGGAAGATTCGCCGCTTTGGCGAGCGCATCCCAGACCGCCATGTCGAGACCCGAAACGGCGATCGTCGAAACGCCGGTGACGCCGTCGACATTGAGCGCTTTCATCGCCGCGTCGAACAGATCGAAGGGCGCAAGCGGTCTGTTTCTGAACGTATCGCCGAGGTCACGCAACGCGGTGACGATGGCGGGCACCGACGCGGCACGATACGGCGCAATGTAGCTGTGTCCGGTGATACCGCCTTGCGTCTCGACATCCACGAGGATCATCGGCCAATGATCGAAGCGGCCGATTCCCGCAATCACCGGGCGGCGCAGCGGCACCACGACCGCACGCACTTTCACACTCTTCAGGGTCAGTGAACTATTCATCGTAGGTCCGGACATCCAGCGTGAACGGGAACAACATGTGTCGATCATGACGATCTCGCACGACAGATTCTTTCGCGAGCGCGCAGCACTTTAGATTTCGCACTGGCAACGCATGCATGCCGAACCCGCCAGCTTCACGATCCCGCGATCTGATGCGGCGGAGTCACGCCAGCAGGTCGATACGGCAAGAACGATACGGATGCGAAAGACGACGGCGGCGGACGATGCTTTTATTCCGCGGTGGGCGCCGCCAACCCGTGCTTCCGGAACCATGCCGCTCACGCCAACCCACCCGATCAATCGAGGAGTCCAGTCATGAGCGCTATCGCCGTTGTCATTCCCGAGGACAAGTTTCGCGACGAAGAACTCTTTGTTCCAATGGCGGCCTGGAAACACGCGGGAATCAGAACGAAACTGTTTTCGACCGTGCTGGATGAAGTGACCGGCGACTTTGGCGGCAAGGCGCAGCCCGAAGCGCTCCTGGAAGACCTCAATGCCAATGACTTTGATGCAATCGCAGTCATTGGCGGTAGCGGCACGGTGAGTCATCTATGGAAGAACGCTGGGCTGCAAACGATGCTTCGCGCGTTCGATGAGAAGCACAAGCTGGTGACGGCCATCTGTGCCGGGGCAGTGACTCTCGCTTATGCCGGCTTGCTGCAGGGCATACGCGCGACGACGTACCCCGCCGATATGATGATCACCGAGCTTGAAAAGCATGGCGCCACCTATGCATCCGATCACGCGATCACGGTGGGAAATATCGTGACCGGCGACGGCCCGATGGGTGCGCGCGAATACGCGGAGGCCGTGATTCAGGCGCTTTCGGCAAGGCACGACGTGCACCCGGCGTGAGCGCGGGAGCAGGCCCCAAAGCGGCGTGCGGCATTCGTGCCTGCACGCCGCTCATCGCATCACGCGCCGAACAGCAATCTTCTGCGCCAGTCTTTAGGCGTTGCACCCATACGTCGTTTAAAAACGGTGGCGAAATGCGCGTGAGAAGCAAAGCCACTGTTTAGCGCGACGTCCAGAATGTTCATGTCCGTTTTCTGCAGCAACTCCTGTGCATGCTGCAGACGCCTTTCCTGAAGATACCTGTGTGGCGTAAAGCCCGTTGCCTCGCGAAACTGCCTGGCGAAATGCATACGTGTCAAACCGACGCTCGATGCGATATCGGACAAACGGATCGGGTCGGCAAGATTGGCCTCGATGTAGTCCATCGCACGCTGAAGTCTCCAGCGCGGCACGGTGCAGTTTTCCTTGCTTGCGTGTAGCGGAAACAGCCGGGCCAGAATGGCCAGAGACAGGCTTTCAACGTACAAGCCGTTGACCGGTTCATGTTCGTCATGCGTGCTAGCAAGCAGCCGGCCCAGCTGCTCGAGCGTGCGGTCGTAGAAAATGCTATTGCCTGGAATCTGGTCGTCGCCAAGCTCCCCACCATCGAGTAATTCCGCGCAATAACGATTCAATACATGGTGCGCGACATAGAGGTGAATAACATCGCATGCCGATCTAAGCGTGACGGAAGCGGCTTCGCCCGGTCGGGAAACATGCGAAGCGCCGGGCGCGAGACGTCCGTCCACCACCAGACGTCCGGCATTGCGAAACTCGACCGACGTACTCGCGAGCTGAATCCCGATGATGAAGCGGTTCTGATCGTTGTGGCTGATCGTGCGTTCTGTGAAAACGCCGTTCTGCGTCCAACGGGACGCTTCGATGCGATCAGCGTCGGCGATCGGCAACGAAGCCGAAGCGCGCGGAACACGCCACGCTTCCTCCTTTGCTACCCACACCGGTTGCGATCGTCCCGCATCCGGCGGACGGCCGAAACCGCGCGCGATGTCGCCCACGGGCGGATGGTCGGGATTGGAAAGTGGATCCATGACGTTGACATCCATAGAAGATAGAAGGACCGCACGAGCCAGGCGCAACACGTGACATCGCCAATCGCTTTGCGCCGGGTCTGATGTCCGGCCGATCGCTCTCGCCGGGTCCCGCGTCGGATACGCCATTTGCGTAATCAAGCCTATCGCAGAAGCGGTATTGATGCTGTTGGAAGTTGTGAAAATATGCGGATTGTCGTGAAACGAGTGCGGCCGACATGCACGAGTCGGTCCACGCCGATTCGTGCCGCACATTCGATCGTGGTTCTCGTCGCGACAGCGTCGACACACCTTCTGACACACCTTCGCGGGAATCGTGCTCAATCGAAAGTTTTAGCGCGGGAGTAAAGATCATCCGCTGTCATCGGAATATGCTTTGCCCAAATCGCGTTGCAGACGCTGAGTTGTTCTCCCGCATTCTGCAAGGACTTGTGGATCCCACGGCGGCGTCGTTGCATTGAAGAACGCGTGATTCCGATCGCGCAACACTCGTGAAAACTGGAGGTAACACACCGTGCGCTGGCATTCCTTTTTCTCGCCATTCAATGCTTCTTCCGTCATGTCGTTAGCGGTGGTAGCGAGTCTGACCGCCCCGGCCGTTGCGCTTTCGGCGGCCGCGAAGCCGCAACAGGCGCGCGAGCAGACCATCGGAAGACTCGAAACCGTCGCGACGTTTTACGACGCGATGCCCACTGGCGTCACTGTCACGGCGAGTGGCCGGATTTTCATCAATTACCCGCGCTGGGGCGACAACGTCCCCTTTACTGTCGCCGAACTGCGGAACGGCAAAGCCGTCGCCTATCCCGACGCGACGGTCAATCGTGAAACCGGCGGAGACGCGGCCGGTCACTTCATAAGCGTGCAAAGCGTCGTCGCCGACAGTCAGGACAGGCTCTGGGTTCTTGATACCGCGAAGACCAATCAGATCGTGAGGACGATCGTCTTTCCGGCGAACGTCATGCGGCCGAGCACGTACGTGAACGACGTCAGATTCGATTTTCGCGTGGGCCCCGCCGGCGTCGCGTATGTCACGGACTCGTCATTGAGCGGCATCGGCGGCATCATCATCGTCGATCTCGATACGGGTACCGCGATCCGGCGTCTGACCGGCGACCCGTCGACATCGGCTGATCCCTCGTTCGTGCCGGTCGTCGAAGGTGAAACGCTGATGGGACGCAACGCCGACGGCACCACTTCCGCGTTCGCTGTCGCGTCCGATGGAATCGCGTTGTCGCCGGACGGCAAGACGCTGTACTTCTGCCCGCTGTCGAGCCGTCATCTTTATTCGGTGCCGACGGACACGCTGCGGGATCCCGCACTCAGCGATCACGATGTCGCTTCGAGCGTCAAGGATCTGGGAGAGAAGGGCGCATCCGATGGTCTCGAGGCGGACGCCGACGGCGCCGTCTATGCGGGGGACTACGAACGCGATTCGATACGCAAACTCGTTCCCGGCGGCCAATGGCGGACGATTGCGCACGACCCCCGCACCCTGTGGCCCGACACGATGTCGATCGGTCCGGACGGCTATCTGTATTTCACCGCTAACCAGTTGCATCGCCAACCGGGTTTCCACGGCGGCAAAGATATGCGCAAGAGGCCGTATGCCCTGTTCCGCATCCGTATTGATGCAAGGCCAGCGCCGACACGCTGAGTTCGCCCGCATCGCCGATCTCTTTCGAGTCCAGCGGTTGCGCAATGCTGCCGCTTCACGCGAGCCGCCAAAAGAATCTGTCAGCGGCTCGCGACTTCCCGAATCGATTCCCACGCCAACAAATAGTACGACGAATCCTGTTCCGGGTTGCCGCCGGGGCCGTCGCGCTGACGGTCACGAACGACCGGAGCATGACTTACAATTGGCAACGTCAGCGCGAAATCGACGGTCTTCTCACACGCGCAAGCTCAACCACGCATCGCCGCGTTCGATGCGAGTCCCGTTTTGGGAGAACACAATGCCTCTGGACGACGAGAGTACGGATCGAAAACCGACTGCGGAAATCGCCCGTGGCTGGCCCGATCGCGCCTGGCGTGGACGCGTCGATGTCGACCAGTCCATCTACAGCAAAGATCTGAAGAAATCGGCGCTGCATGTCATTCGTCACGCACGACATACACCCGGCGCCGGCTGGTCGAATCCCAGTCAGGTGGCTAACGGCTTCATCGTCACCAGTTGCCTGCGTCCTACTTTTCTTGAAGAAGTTCAGGCCGACGGTAAGACCGTTGCAACATCGGTTTCGGTGCCGGAGACGGGACTGCTGATTTACTCGCAGAAGTCATCGTATGCGGTACATATCCCCGAGTCGTTCGACGCGGTGAGCTTTCGGGTATCTCAGGCGGCGCTGGACGCGAAAGCGCGCGACCTAGGCCATTCGAGTGCGCCCGAACTGTGCGAAACGTTTCTGTCTGAGCCCGACGATGTCCTGTTCCATCTCTCCAAAGCGCTATTGCCCGCACTGGAACATCCATCGGGCACAAGCATGCTTTTTGCGGATCACATTTTCGATGCCGTGGTCACCCACCTCGTCCAGCAGACCAGCGGCCTTAAACCGCGACTTCCGCGAACGGGTGGACTCGCGCCGTGGCAGGAACGACGTGCAATGGATCTGCTTAGATCGGATTTTCGCCACGACATATCGCTTGCAGAAGTGGCCGCCGTCCTGGGACTTTCGACTGGACATTTTGCGCGGGCGTTCCGCACGTCGGTGGGTTTGGCGCCGCATCAGTGGCGGCTGAAGCAGCGCATCCAGTACGCGATGACCCTGCTGGAAAAGCAGCCGGCGCTCGAAATCAGCGAGATTGCCATGGCCTGCGGCTTTGCCAACCAGAGCCATTTCACACGCCTGTTCAGTCGATTGGCCGGCGCAACTCCCGCCGTCTGGCGCCGGCAACGTCGATGACTCAAGCGGCATTTTCGTATGCATCAGTTTCGTTCCAAACGCGTTATTTTCGTGCAATATCGCGCCCGCGAAAGCAGGTAAAAATGACTCTGTGCTGAAGCGCATCAAAACGGCTCATGCCAGTCACGAGGCGCGTCATCTGTCCTCTTCGGGCGAAGATCGCTCGGCATCCGGGACGCTTCGGCTAACGAGAGTTGCGCGTTCCACGCAAAGAGAAATTGCGCTTGCCGTCCGGTAGTGTCGCTTGGGCTTCATCGGGCGATAGCGTCACGACGCTATCTGTGGGCCCTCATCCCGGCGAAAAGATCACTATGGCGATCCTTGATGCGTCATTCGCTGCAGCAACCGTGCCGACGTCGGCCTATCGCCATACACAGCGCCTGAGCGTTCGACTATGGGCCGTTCCAGTCGCTAAACGCTGAGTGCACAAATCAATGCGAGAGAATGGAACATCGAAGTACGCTGTTGCACTTGAAGGCGAGGCCCGTTTCGGTCCTTTTCGCCTCATCCCCTCGCGTCACCTGCTCCTTTGTGACGGAAAGCCCATACGCATCGGCGAGCCGGCACGCAACGTTCTTACCGCGCTGGTCGAAAGAGCCGGTGAAGTCGTCGAGCGCGACGACCTGATCGCCCGCGCGTGGCGCACGCCTCATCTCGAAGAGTCGAATCTGCGTTCGGCTATCGCTGCGATACGTCGTATGTTTAACGAAGCGGGATGCTCGCGTTCTTATGTCGACACCGTTGCACGTCGCGGCTATCGCTTTGTGGAACCCGTGAGCTTCAGCGATGCTGCCGTTGCGCGGCAAGACGTGCCTGCCCCGCTTGCGAAGGTCGTGGGTCGCGACGCGTTCGTCGAGAATCTCGTCGACGACATCCGCCGGCGGCGGCTCGTTACGGTCGTCGGACCGGGAGGGATCGGCAAGACCGTTGTCGCCTTGTGTGCGGCGCGTCTCGCATTGCCTGCCGGGTATATCAACTCGGTAACAATCGTTGGACTGGACACCGTCGTGGACGCCGGATGTCTGATGAGCGTGGTTCGGGCTGGATTCGGTTTAGCCGCCAGCAACGATGACGCCATCGGCGATATCAAGTCGTTCCTCGGCAATCGGCGGGTGCTCATCGTTCTGGACGGCTGCGAAAGACTTGTCGGCCCCTTGGCGCACCTCGTCGAGAAAATCCTGATGTCCGCACCCAACGCGGTCATTCTGGCAACCAGCCGGGAACCGCTGCGCGCCGAGAGCGAACTGATCCGCCGGCTGGAGTCGCTGCCCGTTCCTTCGCTCGCGTCGACGCCGGACGCATCCGACGCACTCGACTGCGCGGCAGTCGAATTGTTTCTCGATCGCGCCACTTTGAGTTGTCCGAACTTCGAATTGACCGATGAGATAACCGCGTTCGTTATCGATATCTGCAGACGTCTGGATGGCGTTCCGCTGGCAATCGTGATGGCCGCGGCGCACATGGACGCGTTCGATCTGCCGGTACTCGCCGACCTGATGAGTGGGCAGTTCCGGCTTCGGATGTCAGGCCAGATGACGGCCCTGCATCGGCACCGTACGCTGTCCGACGTGCTGGACTGGAGCTTCGAAACACTTTCCGCGAAGGAACAGATGGCGCTTCGGCGTCTGTCGGTTTTCGATGGCGCTTTTTGCATCGCCGCTGCCCAGCAGATTGTCGGCGACGCTGGGCTTTCACCCGACGACGTCAGCGGCCTGCTCGCGAATCTGACGGCGAAGTCGTTGGTCGTCACGCTGCGATCCGGCGCACCCAGCCGGCATCAACTGATGGAAACGACGCGAGCTTATGCAAGTGAGAAGCTCAAAGCGAGCGGCGAATCCGAACTTTTTACGAATCGACATGCGTCGTACTACCGCGCAATGTCAGAGAGCAGCCGCACCGCCCTGACCGAGATCCCCTGTGATGCAGGGGGGCGTAACGGGCATGGATCCGACCTGGCGCGACAGCTCGTTCGGTTTGCCGAGGGCTGAAACGGGCCGGTAGCACGGCGAAGCAGTCGTCCGAATGACGCTTTTCTCGCTGCAGCGAACGACTCTTGTTGGCCGAACTGAGCCCGACGACGACCAGCTCTGTTCGACCCAATAGCGACCTCCGCCGCCTGGCGTGCGTCGCCGCAAAGCGGTCGCTCCGAGGCCTTGGCAAGACATGCTGTTCGCGGCGCTTTGGTCAAAGTGGATCGGACCTGGTAGAACTACTGTCATTCGCAGTGGTACGGACGAAACGCTCCCGGAGGAAGCCGCGGCCGGCCATAATCGTTGCATCGTGCCCATCAAGCCTGAGTACGTCGACGCCTGGTTGAATCGGGGACGCCCTGGACGCGATCCTCGAGGACCGCTCGTGGCCCTTCTACGAGCATCGCATGGCGGCATATGCTGCCTGCAATGCGCAGACCAACGGAACCATGTTGAAAGCTCGCGCTTCACGTCTACGAGCCGTACTTGGCACGCTTGCCGCGTCCGCTGCGGCGTTCACCGTAATCCTCTTGAGCCTCCAAGAGAGACGGCGGGTGGGCCGTCAGATTGCAACATCGCCTTGCGGGGACGCATCGCATGCGGCAGCGAGTCGCCCTAGGAGTAGACCGCTAAAACCACGCGTGGCTGTGTCACGGCCGGTGCGGAAGTCTCTGCGCCGCCGGGCGCTACGTGTCCCAAAAGCGCTACCCCCGTCGCGGGGCAGCCTTAGAGCTGTGCGGCCGCGAATGCTATTTGCCTTGCTAACGGCTATGGCAGCCCTATTAATTGTGGCTGTGGCAACTGGCGCGCTGAAACTATCTTCGGAACAGGAGGCGCTTGAGGTAATCGTCTCTGGCCAGTGGGGAGACGAATTGGGTGACGACGAGGTCGCTCGATGCGTGGTTCGAAAAGTCTTTCTCCGCGAGCTCTACATCGATGTGCACCTTGGCACATCCATCCCCGCTGGATTGAAGAGCTGGCGCGACCTCCTGCCAATGTCTCCGCGAGAGGTCAGGCTCCAAGAACGGCCGACGGATATGAAACCCATGGCCTTGACCTTTAGGTTCTGGCGCGACGCGCAATTCACCCAGCCTGTGCAAAGTGAGGACTTCGAATCGTGCATTCCGCAGATCGATTCTTTGAATAAATTGACCCTGCCGCTGAAAGTCCGGTCGACACGTCAGCTGGCATTGTTGTCTGGAGGAGGCCGGACCCCGTTCGGCGAAACAACATGGGGGAATACTTTGTTCGCGCGCCAATCGTTTTCAACGGTCGGACGGCATATGCATCCATTTACGCGTGGCCGAAACGCATGCTCAGTGGGGTCAAGGGTATCGCGCAACTAGAGTGGCGTCAGGCGTTGTGGATTGAAGGGCCCCTGGCTGTCGGTCCGTTACCGTGGCCTCCACGGCCTGCGCCCATCCAGGCCAAAACGACGGTCGAATTCGATGCCTCGTTCGACGATATACGGGCCTCTCCCACCGGCTTGGTGAAGCCGGAAGCCACCGTTCGTCGATTCCACGATACGAACTCCGTAACTGCGGAGCCGGACCCCGGTACTATCTATCCGGGCCAAGGTATCCCCCACGCAGAGCTGGTCGTACGTGCTACTAGTTCCCAGCTCAAAGATCTCCTGGACCTTGTCGTGTTTGGGATGTCGGCGTTGTTCGGCGCGGCCGCTGCAGCGCTTTTCGAGATGCTCTCTGGCACTCTTGCGCGATGGCGGGGTTTGTGATGCTGAACTGCGTGAATGAATTCCCTCCCGCCACTAAGCGCGTAGCGCTTGTAGTGAGGGTTTCCTGGCGTGAGCGTTGAAGGCGTTGGCCTTGGACGGCTTACCGGTGTCTCAGCAGGCGTAGCTTCGGACCGTTCCGGCCCAGCAGGCTTTGAAATTTGAGTTCGGCTCCCACTGCGCGTAGAAGCCGACCGCTCAGAACGCGCGACAAGCGATTATTTCGAGTGCGACAAGGGTTCGATGACCCTTGAATCAGCGACGTTTCTCAACCCAAAATCGTTTTCAACAGCCTGCTAGGTTTTTGGAACCCGCTTTCGTAGCTCTACGGTCGCAGGCTCTCGAGAGTCTTCTTCTCCTGCTCAGCAACGAACTTCAGGGGTAGCTCACGTAGTGAGCCAGTTGGCGCGGAAACATGGTGGCATCCAGCTTCATCAGCCAAGTGCTGGGGTACGAAAGCTGCCTTTCGTCAGCGTCAGCTCCTGGCCGATTGCACCCGGCGACATGCGGCTCCACGAAGCTGCCATTCGCCTAGGCGAATTCTGCCGAAGGGAGGCTTACGATCGACCACGCCGAACGCGTACTGTCGGCCACAACCCGTCGTTCATGTGCGTCGTCGGTCGGACATTCAGGCGTCGGCTCCGCCTCCGTAACCGGCCATCCGCTTGTTAACGACGAGCACTCCTTTATCGGCCTTTGCGGACCTTCGACGAGGCTTCCTTGGACGTCGGCGATGTGTCGGGTTGCCGCCATTAACAGCGTCGCGCAGAGGGCCGTTTCCTGCATTCGCCAACTCACAGTTTCGGTAGAGTCGAGATGTGGCGCGGTAGCGGTAGGTTCGGTTTGTCTGTTGCCGCCCCTTTCGTCTCGCGGTGCCCGAGTAACCGTCGCCTTAACCCCGTTTCCACATCCCGCTCAGCGAACCGGACATGCAGATCTCCCGCATCCGGCTCTCGGACAAGACATCACGCCTTCGTACACGGCACGTTACACCCAAGGCCCCGTCAGACGCACAAGACCGAAGTGCTTGTAAAGGTGCGGGCGTGGAAAGCTCCCGCGCCTGGTCCGCCTGGCTTTGTACTTGTTGCGTAACCACCGACGAAACCGCGCAGCGGTGTAGCTGTCGAGCGCCCGATACGCGCGTCTGTCCGTGCCTACGTTGAAGTAGTTCGCCCAGCCGCACAGCGTTCGGTTCAACTTGCCCACCAACTCCGTGGTCTCATGCCATACCGTTTTGAGGGCGGTCATCGCATGAATCTTCTCGACCATGCGACGGATACTCTTCTTCGATGGACGCATGCCCATACGGGCCTGCCCAGTCGTGGCCGAGTACAACCGCCCAAACGTGTAACCCAGGAAGTCGAATTCGCCTTCCGGTACCTTGCAGATTCGCGTCTTCTCCTCGTTGACCGTCACTTCCAGCTTGCGCATGATCTCGCGTAGTCGCGATAAGGCGTCTTCCGCCATACCCGGCTTGCACAGAATCACAAGATCGTCAGCGTAGGTCACAATTCGACTGCCAAGACTGCGCCGCACCGAGGTACCTGCACTCCGTCCACGATTGCGCAAGAGGCGGCACGCATGGCGAACCGGTCTGACCGGCGCTTGTAGATCCTGATATATCCGGCGGCTGCATTACGAAGCCAACAGGCCGATGAGGGGCAAGCGCGCAAATATCCATGATGGCTCGTGCCGATGGCGGCACATTAAAAGCCGAATGTACGGACGCAGTCGAGACCATCAAAATGCACACCGATCTTGCTCATAGACGGGAGTCCAAGGATTTGATATCTACACCTCGACTCACGGCACTACCGCAAGCGGTTACTACGGTACGCTGAAAGTCGAGAGACGACTGACTCCTTTACCCGTTCGACGGAGCCGAAGTGATCGTTCCGTTCCGGACGATTGAGGAGGCACTCGAGGCTGCACAGCGGCGCGGCGAAGAAATTGTTAACGCTGATCTTGAGCGTGCGGAACTCTACTGACACGAATCATGAGCAACCGCCTGTTGGCGTGGATTGTGCCGATCGCCGCTTACGAGCCACTTCGTCGAGTTCGTTGCGATGAGAGTCTAGAACCGCTTGGACAATCCAATGGCCAAACCGTGAGGAAGTATCATGACAGATACCGGCGTCTCCCATGTCGTCGTCAGGTAGCCAACGGCTGTGCCGAGCGCCCAACCACCGAGAACGTCCGTCTGCCAATGGGCGTGCGATTTCATGCGAGCAATGCCATCGTAGAGCGGCAAAAGCTCAAGCGCCCATACAGCAGGGTAGCGCCGTCCATAGTGGACGATGAAAGGCGTCACGAAGCTGGCCTGGAGCGTCACTTCGCCGCT
Organism: Paraburkholderia sp. RL17-373-BIF-A; assembly: GCF_046030175.1. Classification (NCBI taxonomy): domain Bacteria; kingdom Pseudomonadati; phylum Pseudomonadota; class Betaproteobacteria; order Burkholderiales; family Burkholderiaceae; genus Paraburkholderia; species Paraburkholderia sp. RL17-373-BIF-A. Next base: position 30,712 of record NZ_JARESO010000024.1, on the reverse strand, counting down.
CGGAAAACTGTGTCCTCCCTGAAACCAGGCATTCATCGACCCCGCGGCCCTTGGTCAGGCGCATGACCTCGGCAAGTACGTCGCCCTGGCGGTAGTCGATGACCTCGTCAGCGCCCACTATTCGATCATTATGTAACCAATCCTAGATAATCTATGAGCCGCCTCGTCCTGCCATTCTTATCGCGACATAACCCGCGGATGTGCCCCCGGCGCAAGCACGACAATGAGGCGATATGCACAACATAAAGTATTTCGAGTCCAATCGCCATACCACTTGGCTCGAGGCGTTCTTCGACCTGATTTTTGCGGTGACGATCGCTGACGTAACGCATATCTTGAGCCACACGCGCGAGGGTCATCTTGACCCACTCCAGTTCTGGAAATTCGTCCTGATTTTCATACCTTTGTGGTGGATTTGGGCCAGCCACACGATGTATGCCAATCGGTTCGATGCCGATGACCGGAAGCATCGGCTGGCAACCCTGTTCATCATGTTCCTGCTGATTATCATCTCAGGCCTGATCGACCGACGATTCCTGGCCAGCGTTGAGGCCATCATCGTCTGCTACGTCGGTTCAAAATACATCGTCGCCATGATGTATTTCGTGTCCGAAGACCGGCATAAGGAAAGCGAGGCACTCACAACGGCAGTTGGCTGGGTAATCGTCGCTGGCACCACCATCAGCCTCGCTTCGATCCTGTTCCCGGCGCCACAGCGATATGTCGTGTTTTACCTTGGAATACTGTTCGATCTGATTGTGTTCATCTTTTTTTGCCGCGTCGTCTCCAGGTCATCCCAGTGCATACCGAGCACCTGATCGAGCGTGTGGGTCTGCTCACGATCATCATGCTGGGAGAGTCCGTTAGCAGCCTGTCCATGGGACTGGCCAACATCAGCTGGACTGTGGAGAGGCTGCTGACGGCCGCCACCGGCTTCGTGATGATATCGGGCATCTGGTGGGTCTACTTTGACAGTTTTCACCTGCTGACCAAACAGAAGCTCACTACCGGCCATTCGGTCCTGTACTCGCACTTTTTCGTCTTCATCGGCCTGTCGATTTTAGCGAGCCTGATCCGGCACGCGACCCTGGACGATATAGTGGTATCCGATTTCCGGGTACTGTCGGTCATCGGCGCGGTCTGCTTTTTCATTGGCAAGCAGTACGGCTATTTCATGGAGCGTCCCGAGTTGCGGCGCCAACTGGTCGTCAACACCCTGGTCGTCTTCGTGTTGACCGGGTTTGCCCTGCTATTGTCCAGAACCTCTTACATCTTGCTCGGTCTTACCGCTGCGGTGATTTGTTATGCTTTCCTCAGTCTCAGATACCTGAACGTCCCGCCCCAGCGTCACGACCGTCCGCGCGACAGCGCTATCACAGGAGACTAGCCATGAGCGACACCGCAAGTTCTCCAGCCACGATGCGCGGCTGTGCCATCAGGGCCTGTGGCGAAGAGATGGTGCTGATGGACGATCTGCCGCTTCCGACACCGGGGCCGCACGACATCCTGATGGGGATGCGTAGTGCGGAAGTCGGCGATTGGGACGAACTGGTGCGCACCGGGGCTCTGATAATCATATAGCCGGCTTCCCTCCGTTCGACTCGACCCGCTGGCGGAGAGTCGGGGGGCCCTGTCGCACCAGGCCGAGCGCGAAAAGGCTGCAGGAACCGGAGTCACGATCTGTGGAGCGGCGCATCGTCGAATTTTACCAGTGTCTAACGCTTTACCTTGTTGGCATTCAGGAAGCGATGGTCAAATATCGACTAGACTTCCGCATTGGAGGCGGTTGACTCCTAATTGGATTTTGAGTTGATGACCGCCTATTGCAAGCGACGGAGGTGACATCAACCAGTCCTCCTATCGTTCGGCCGCTCATCGTCCTGCAGCGGCCGCTGTGCCCGCGTCAGACAAACGTCGGCTAAGGCCGAAGTCCGTTCCTACACCGGGACGGCATGCAGGTACGTTCTCGTGAGTACCCTTATCGCGGCGGCGTCGGGCGCCCGCCATGCATGCCTCAGTCAGCGTGCCACCACGCGTATCAGCCCTGCCGCCGGACCCGGCTTCGCCAGCTCATCTGCCTGATCATCGGCGACGCGCCACTTCGGAAACGTCCCTGAGCCGTCGACTTTCCATGGCTTACCCATTTCGTCGACATACATCGCGTTCGAGTTTCGGCCGGCCGCCGACGCGCGCCGCAGTGCGCCCGGCGCGGCGCGTTCGAATGACCGGCTCCCCTGTTCATTGAACACTGTCGCAAGCGGCCGCCGCGCCTGGCCCGACCGGCTGAGCGGCGTGGCAAGCGGTCCCGCGGGCGCGCGCAGCACCGCGTCGGCGGGCTCTCGGCCAGCGAGGATCGCGCCGAGCAGCGCGGACGGACCGCTCGAAGCCGATGCTTCATTGGTCGTATCGCCGGTGCGCTTGGCTGTCGGCGCGCTCGGTGAATCGAGTGCGAGCGGTTCGCTCGCGACGTCGATCTGCACGACAAGGATGACATGCCAGTCGTCCGGCGTGTTGTTGTAGCGTGGCGCGAGCGAGACGAGACGCAGCCGCGCGATGTCGAAACCCGCGTCGCGCAGCAGGAGGTATTTGGCGACGGCGAAATCCTTGCACACGCCGCTTTCGGCGAAGAACCGCGCCGGCGCGTAGTAGCTGCCGTCGGTTCCGTCGCGGTAGGGAACCTGGTTGACGAGCGCGTCGGCGAGCAGCACGGCTGACGCATCGCCGGCCTTGACACGCTCTGCCCGCACTTGCGCAACGAGGCTGGTCCAGCCGGCGGGTTCGCGCGTCAGGTGGGTGCGCAGCGCTTCGCGCAGGCGCTGCACGCGGCCGATCGCGTCAGACGATGGTTCGAGCTTCGTGTCGGCAAGCGGCAGGAGGAACATCAGGTCGCCGACTTGCGCGAGCTCCGGGCGGATCTTGCGGTTGGCTTCCCACCACGTCCCGGTGCGCAGGCGCTCGATACCAGCTTTCAGTGTGTGAGGCGTGGCCGAATCGCTGGGACCCGCGTCGCGCGTGCCGGATGCATAGCGTTGCGATGCGGCCGGCAGGTTCGCGGCGCCCACGACGGCGGGCAAAAGCATCGCGGCCGCGAACGAGCACTGGAGAAAGCAGAGGAGCGGTCGAGCGAGCGGCATATGTAAACTCCCGGAAGCCACACCGGGCGCCGATGCGCCTGGTGTTTCGAAGCCGCCCGATGCCGTTTTACGCTATGCGCGCAAGGCAACGCTGGCTTGAAACCAACATTGCATGCGACGTGCCAATCCGTCGTGTCGCTCTACGCCATTGATTAAACAAGAAATTGTCTTTGCGGGCAGCGTGCTGAAAACGCCTCGTGACGCCCGCCGCCCAACAGACACGCGATACCTGTTAGCGTCATCCGCACACTTTGCCCTGAGCGAAGTGGGGTTCCACGCGCGGTCGAAGCAACAGCATCTGCGTTGGGATCGACAGCAACGGATTCGCCTGCTTTCTCGACCAAACGTTCAGCGCCGCGGTCGAACCGCGAATGTCGGGAATGCGAGCCAAAGTCGCATACTGAGCTGTGACTTGGCATGCCCGCAAAGGGCGAAACTTACCTGTAGGTCACGGGCAGGAGTCTGTTTCTGACCAGCCGTCCGGGTGAAGGGGTGAAGGCGATCGTTGGATGCTGAACGGCAACACCTGGCCGGGCCGGGTGCGAACCTCGGTCAAATCCGTCCAGAGCAGGCGTCAAGGTCAGGTACCACGATCGAACTCCCGTCATCCCTGGGGGAGATTGCCATGAAGACCGAACAATCCCGTGAGGCATGGAACAAAGGCAAGCTGGTCGGGCAGAAGCCGCCGCTAAAGCCGAAAGACGTCTGGGCCATCCGGATCTACCTTCAGAACGCTCACGCTGTCCGCGATCTCGCGCTGTTCAACCTTGCAATCGACAGCAAACTGCGTGGTTGTGATCTTGTGAGTCTGCGAGTCCGTGACGTTACGCACGGCAATCAGGTTCTGGCGAGGGCGCAAGTCATTCAGCGAAAGACACAACGCCCTGTCCAGTTTGAACTGACCGAGTCGACCCGGAAGGCGGTCGGCGCGTGGCTTGAAAAGCTGCCCTCAGGTCGGAGCAGTACCTCTTTCCGAGCCGACTATTGGCGTCCCCGCACCTTTCAACCCGGCAATATGCCAGGATGATACGTCGATGGGCGGATGCCGCAGGGTTGGATCCGACAGCGTACGGCACTCATTCGATGCGCCGTACAAAGGCAACCTTGATTTACAAGCGCACAAAGAATCTCAGGGCGGTGCAGTTGCTGCTCGGCCATAGCAAGATTGAAAGCACAATCAGGTACCTGGGCATCGAAGTCGACGACGCGCTTGAGATTTCGGAGCAGACTGAAATCTAGTGTAGCTGGGTCTGGCCGCGCGAAGCGATGCTACATCCCGGTTCGTGCGGCCAATCTCCAGCGCGGCGCTCTGGAGGCAAAACCGGCGGACTTGTGCCGGTGTGGTCGTCGCCGCAGGACGATCATCGTAGCGGCCGCTTCGGTGCGGAACCCTGCCGGACAGCCTATGCGTTCGACTCGGCCTTTGCTGACGGTCGCCGATAAAAAAACCTGCGGCAACTCGAGAATCGCTTTGCTGACATTCGTGCCTCCGCACTGTCGAATGTCAGCTTCCGTTTTTTGCGAGTGAGTCATGTCGACCCTGAGCGGTCGATTAAATCGCTACAAAGCGGTCATTCGATCATGTCTCTGGTTAAGACTAACCCGCACATACACATGGCATTTCATGATCCTTGCAGCGTTGCGATCTACACAGTCGGTCTCGATTCGGGCACCGTGCGTGATTCGAATGCATGGGGATATTCGTGACGAAACCAATCTTTCACCTGATCGTGGTTGAGCGCAAAGAATTCGCGCGATCGCGGTATCAGGACAAAACCAAAAGCGAGCAGACAAGTGGCGAGGCCGAAGCATGTATAGACCTTGCCCACCGCCCAATGCGTGAGCGCCGCGCCTGCGATCATCGGTCCAAGAATGCCCGCAATCTGTGTGGTCATCATGCTGGCAGCGAGAATGCGCACGCGGAAATTCTGCGGGATAGCCAATGAGCGGTGAGTCGCGCCAACGAGTCCCATCGATGCATTGGCGAAACCCACACATGTGAAGGCTAATACGAGAACGATGGGTGAATGGGCCCAGCCCGAAGCAGCAAGAGCCAGGCCTTCGCACATAGCGGCCCCCACCCGGACGTTGAATCGGCCGAAACGACTGACTAGTGCATCAGAACCACGAAAGCTTCCGAGTAGTAAACCTATGGATAAGGCCGCTTCGCAAACACCTAGCCAGAGACCCGACAGCCCAAGTGATTGCACTTTGAGCGGGATCAGCATGCCGACTGCGGGGCCTTGGAATATCCAGACGAGGAAGTTTACAAGTGTCCAGCCGCGCTCCAACGGGACGATCCATTTAGCGTGCAGTCCGGCGCACAGGTCTTTCCACCAACGGGCTAAACTGCGATGGTGTTCGCGATGCTGAGATTGGGACGGAAGCTGCAAAGTCACGTAAGCAGCGACGCCGAGCAGTATGCCGTTCATCCAAAATGTTGCAGCGATACCGCCCAAGGCCAGTGTCGCGCCAGCCAATGCTGGACCTAAGGCACGACCAGCCGCTTGCGTCGATTTACGATGTTGAAGCGCTGCCGCCAAACGACTCGCCGGAAGAAGTTCGGCCGAAATGGTGGAACTGGCCGGATCGATGAAAGCTTTCGCTATAACAGTGACCACGCCTATGCAGATGATGAGCATAAGTCGGTAGTCGGACAGCGAGGCGAGCGTAGCGAGGGTAAAGGCGACGACCATCAGGGTGCATAGACCCCATGCAATCTGCGGTCTCTTTGCGTAGCGATCCCCTAGTGGCGAAAGCAGTGGCATTGCAAAAACCGTGGTGATGGCAATGCTTACGCTGTAGATCGCCAAGTCATGCGCGCCACCCCGGTGAACGATCCACCAAGGGAGCGTGATATAGCCAACCATTTCTGCCAAGATCCTCATCAGATCGCTGAGAAGCAGACTGGCAAGAGGGACGCCGATTGAGTTTATGCGAGCTTTGATTTCCCGAAACACCGTCTTCCCCCTGTTGAGTTCGATGATGCTACCTCAACATTTTTCTCGCCGTTTAGATGCACGTCTCCAGAGGCCGACGTTTCATTAGTGGACGCCATACATGGCCGATTCGCGACTGGCGACGCTTCGGATAGCGATTGTCAGCAATTCACGGAGGTGTGTCGAGTGTCCCTTCCTGGCCGAGCCCAGAACTTCGGAAGCCGGCCGAGTCCGGTCAGATGCCCCCCGGCCGCGAACTTCGCTAGTCGGCCCTCACCGCACCTTCGCCTCGCGAGAAATCACCCGCTCGCGGGCCACGCCTGCCACCCCGAACTGCCAGTTGGCACGTGAACGCTGATCCACTTCGCAGACCAGCTAAAAGCGCTGCTCGGGTTGGGCTTTAACGCGTTTGCCTGTGCTGGAAACGCGAACAGCTCAACCTTTTCCGCACCTCGCCGATATACCGCTCGAACAGCGTCGAGTTGGACAGACGCGACACTTGCTGGAGCGGCGAACGGCGCCCGGCACGCATCGAAGACGACCCTTCCCGATCGAAGAATCTTCCAGCCCATAGCGCGCATGCCGGCACGACAGGGAAGGCAACCACAGGAACCATCAGTCGGTCCCCATGTGAAGCCCATCAGGTTGTCAACGCCGCGAGCATGGGCCAAATCGCAATCCCCCGATTCAGGTGCCTCAGGAGGGCACGCTTCACTATCATGAAACGAATCTATGCCACGTTCCTCACCGCCCTTCTGATCGCCACGCTTGCGCCAGAGTGCCATGGACAGTACACCACCGACTGGGTGGCGAACACATATGGGACCAACGCTACCCGCGTGGGTAGCGTCGCGCGCTCCATGTGGATAGCGCCCGAGGGCGTAATCTACACGGCTTCCATGTGGGACGAAAACGAAGGTGGCGTCGCGATATACCAGAACGGCCAAAGCCTGGGATCCATAGGAGGTCACGGCGAGTTTCAGGGCAGCGCCATTACGGGTAACGCAACTTCGATCTTCGCCGCTCTGCAATTTAATGCCAGTTACGGCAGCGGCACGGTCGGGCGGTACAACCGAACCACTCAAACTCGCGACTTTCTCATCTCGGTCAGCGCGACAACGACTGAGCAGCGGGCTGATGTAATCACGGGACTCGCGACGTCGGGCTCGCTCCTTTATGCGAGCGACTCGCCTGGAAATCGCATCCGCGTCTACACCACCGACGGCGTCTGGCGGCAGGATATCGCCGTCTCAAGCCCTGGCGCGCTCGCGGTGGACAGCGCAGGAAACATCTGGGTTGCGCAGAAGAGCGCGGGCGCGATCCTCGAATTCAATCCGGCCGGCGTGCTCGTGAACACCATCCAGATGTCCGTCGCCTCTCGACCGTCCTCGCTGTATCTCGATTCGTCGACCGGGTTTCTCATGATCGGCGACGCGGGCCCCGACATGAATATCAAGATCTATAACACTTTGGTCATTCCATTTCTGATCAGTACATTTGGCATTCAGGGGGGGTATCTCGATACGACAACGGGAATCAAAGGCCAGGTTGGCGACAGGCGTTTTACCCGCGTCACAGGCATCGGCAAAGACGCCGCCGGCAACCTGTACGTGCTCAACAACCCGTGGGGCGGAAGCTGGGACCTCGGCCGCGACGGCGGCACCGACATTCACTCCTACGACAGTTCTGGCCACCTGCAATGGAAGCTTCAGTCTCTGAACTTCGAGGGGGTCGCCGCTCCGGACCCGGCTACCGACGGCGCGTACTTCTATGGAGGGACCAACATCTACACCGGCACCGCTGGGGGAACCTTCGTAGCGAACACGGTCGATCCAATCGACTATCCATCCGATCCACGCATCAACATCAACGATCGCACACGGGGTGAGCACTTCGGCCAACTTGCCACCATCGGCGCCAACCGGATCCTCGTGGACTCCAGCCAGAATCCCGATACCTTCTACTTCTTCCACTTCAATGCTGCGAATGGCTACATCGCAATACCGGACGCGACGCTTCCGGGTACGGCGTTCAATACGACCGCACCGGTCAGGGACGGATTCTGCCTCGACAGCAAAGGGGACGTCTGGGCCGGTTTGGACAAGACGAATGCCATCTGGCACTTTCCGCTGACCGGCTTCGATGCCAATGGTAAGCCGAGTTGGGATGCAGGGATTGCAACGCCCATTCCGGGCACGATCACGCCATTGACGCGGATCATCTACCTGCCGGAAAGCGACACGATGATCCTGGCACAGGGAGTTGCCGGGGGCGCGGACTGGACGTCGATCGGAACGCGGATCGAGGTGTATCACGGCTGGCTCGCAGGCAACACGACCGTTCCCAATCCGGTAATCAACCTCACCAGCGCCAATCCCAAGTCGATCACGGCGGCCGGCAACTATCTCTTCGTCGGATACGTACACACTGTGCCCAACATCGATGCCTTCAATCTCACCACAGGCAGCCTGGACACCACGTTGATCAACAGCAACCCCAACACCGTGTACGTCGGCAATGACGTGGATTCGATGTACGGCCTTCGATCGTACCGTCGGTCGACCGGGGAGTACGTGATCACGAAGGACAACTACAACGGGGCCAGCGTCATCATCTATCGCTGGACACACTGAACGACAGTGCTCGTCGCGGCTACGCCCCGGCGAGCACCTCACGTCATGTCGACTTATTGACCTTGTTTCTTTCCACAGGCAGCGCTCGGCCGGAAAATCCGGTGCGGCCTTCCGTACCGCTAGCCGCTTGCCAACGGATGATTGTTGCTTAGACGATCTCGATTGCCAGCGCCGTGGCCTCGCCACCACCGATGCACAGACTCGCGACGCCTCGCGTCTCGCCGCGCTGGCGGAGTGCGCTCAGGAGCGTCACGACGAGGCGCGCGCCCGTTGCGCCGATCGGGTGACCCAGCGCGCAAGCACCTCCATGCACGTTCACGCGCTCGTGCGGAAGCGATAGTTCGCGCATGGCGGCCATGACGACCACGGCAAATGCCTCGTTAATTTCCCACAGGTCTACATCGGCCGCCTGCCACCCCACCTTGGCTAGCAGCTTCTGGATCGCGCCCACGGGCGCAGTGGTAAACCAGGCCGGCTCCTGAGACTGTGTGGCGTGCCCGCGGATAACGGCCAGCGATGTTAGACCGCGCTCGTGCGCGGTGGACCGGCGCATCAGCACCATGGCCGCTGCTCCATCGGCGATCGAGGCCGAACTCGCCGCCGTGACTGTGCCGTCCTTTCCAAAGGCGGGTTTGAGGCTGGGGATCTTGGCCAGTTCTGCCTTCGCTGGCGCCTCGTCCTCGTCGACGAGTTTCTCGCCGCTGCGGCCCGTCACCGCCACCGGCGTGATCTCCCACCGCAACAAGCCGTCACGCTGCGCCTGTTGCGCACGCAGCGTGGAGGTGGAAGCAAAGGCGTCCTGTGCATCGCGCGTGAAACCGAAGTCGCGCGCGCAGTCATCGGCGAAGGTGCCCATAAGGCGGCCACGGGTGGCGAGGCCGTAGTGATCCTCCAGGCCGTCGAAGAACATGTGGTCCAGTACCTGGCCGTGTCCCAGGCGCTGGCCCGAGCAGGCCTTGGGCAACAGGTAGGGCGCGTTGCTCATGGACTCCATGCCGCCGGCCACGATCACCTGTTGACTCCCAGTCAGCAGCAGATCGTGCGCAAGCATCGTTGCCTTCATACCCGAGCCGCAGACCTTGTTGATCGTGGTGCACCCCGCCGAAAGCGGCAAACCGGCTCTCAGCGCCGCTTGGCGTGCGGGTGCCTGCCCCAGGCCGGCGGGCAGCACGCAGCCCATGAGTATCTCGTCTACCGCCTCTGGCTGCAGCCCTGCGCGATCGAATGCGGCACGGATGGCGCTGGCGCCGAGTTGCGGAGCCGTGAGCGACGCAAAGTCGCCCTGGAAGCCGCCTAGCGCCGTGCGTGCGGCACCGACGATAACGACAGGATCATCTGAAGTCGAAGAGATAGGCATGCTAGTCTCCATCCGCCGCTGCGCGGCGGCGTTGCAAGAAGGTAGGGAAAGTCTGGCAGTCCGCGGGTCATCTGAGCCCTTCCGGATTCGGCGACTCGCCGAACTCAAGCAAGGCGGTAGCCGGAACAATGACGTGCACTCCAGACGCCGAGTTCACCTTGCCGCCATACGGATGCCGCCATCAAGGCGGATCACCTCACCGTTGAGGTAGGCGTTTGAGAGGATGTGCACCACAAGGCCCGCGAATTCTTCTGGCCGACCAAGGCGCGCGGGAAAGGGGGCCATCTTCCCAAGGGCGTCTTGTACCTCGGTGGGCATTCCTTTGAGCATCGGCGTCTCCATGATTCCAGGCGCGACCGCAAGCACGCGAATGCCATTGCGGGCCAATTCCCGCGCGATAGGCAGCGTCATCGCGACGACACCGCCTTTGGACGCAGCATAGCCTGCCTGCCCAATCTGGCCATCGAAGGCGGCGACTGAAGCAGTATTGATGATCACCCCACGCTCGCCATCAGTCTCGGGCATGTTCCTGGCCATGCAGGCTGCGGCCAGCCGTACCATGTTGAAAGTGCCGATCAGGTTGACGTGAACAGTGCGCGCGAAACTTTCTAGTCGGTGCGGGCCTTCGCGTCCGAGCACTTTCTCGGCGGGGGCAACGCCTGCGCAATTGATCAGGCCATGCAACGCGCCGAAGGTGTCGCAAAACGCGGCCAACGCGCGCTCTGCGCTCGCTGAGTCGGATATGTCAGCCTTGGCGAATTGGGCATTGCGGCCGAGTTCCTCCGCCATCGCAGTACCCGCGTCCTGGTCCAGGTCTACAAGCAGCACCGAGGCGCCACCCGCCACCAGACGGCGCGCCGTGGCCGCGCCGAGCCCTGAGCCGCCACCGGTGACGACGAATCCTTTACGTTGAATCTGCACTGCTGTCTCCCGAAAGTAACCACTCTGACGCGCAACGCACTTGGCCCGTGCTTCGGTGTAAGCACCGGTTTCCGGAGCCATGGATGCCCTTGCATGGTCATGTGATATGACCGGCACGCTGCATTACCTCGGTCAACAAGGGCAGATTCGCGACGATGAACCGAATGGTCATGGTAAGCGGCAGGCGAGCGTGCGCACATGCCCATAGACCTCTCCATGCATGGGCCCTTCGGACATATCGGGCGGGGATTGGGTCGCCCGGCAGCGTTCTTCGGCCGATGACTGCCCGCGTTCAGTCGGGTAGCAGGTTTCGCTTGCGCCCGGCAGCGATTAACATCAGTACACTTTCTGCGGGTGAGCCTGACCATGAATGACGCTCAAGACAAGGGCACAACCTCTATCAGCCTGGTACGTGAGGCAATTCTCGTGGCGACACAACGGAATCTCGATGTGTCGGCCGTCCTCCAGCACGCTGGAATCGCGGCAGAATTGTTGAATGCGCCGAGGGCCCGTGTGCCGGCGTTGGCCTTTTCGCTCCTGTGGGCGGCTCTGGCCGACTTGATGGACGACGAGTTCTTTGGTCTCGACAGCCACGCACTGCGCCGGGGTAGTTACGCTCTGATGTGTCACGCGGTGCTGCATGCGGACAATCTGGAACACGCGCTGCGTCGCATGCTGAAATTCCTGCGGGCCGTTCTCGACGACATTCACGGGGAGTTGCGCTGCGAAGGCGAGCATGCAGTGATCATCCTGCATGACGATGGGCGGACACGCCGGCTCTTTGCCTACGGGACGTGGTTCATCCTCGTGCACGGTCTTGCATGCTGGCTCGCACGCAGACGGATTCCACTGATCGAGATGAGGTTTCGCGCGTCCGCACCAATCGATGACAGCGACTACCGCATGCGCTTCTGCGAGGATGTGACGTTCTCCGCAGAGGAGACCCTGATCCGGTTCGATCGCAGTTTCCTCGGGCTCAAACTGTCCGGAACGGAAGCGAGCCTCCGTGTATTCCTGGAAAACGCACCAGCCAATATCCTGGTCAAGTATCGCAATGAATCGAGCACTACGGCCATGGTCAGGCGCCGACTAAGAAACCAGGCCCCCGACGACTGGCCGGACCTCGACGCGCTATCGCGGTTACTGAATCTATCCGCGGCCACGCTGCAACGCCGCCTGTTGGCCGAAGGCACGAACTACCGGCAACTGAAAGACGAATTGCGCCGTGACATCGCCATCGAGTTGTTTTCCAGCAGTTCTCTCACGGTCGCTGAAGTCGCTGCACGGACTGGATTTCAAGAAACCAGTGCTTTTCACAGGGCCTTCAGGAAGTGGACGGGGGCCAGCCCGGGAATGTACCGCCACGGCAGGGCAAACTCTTAACGTTAGAACTCGTACTGTTGTCATGGCGGAATTGGAGCGTTCCGACCTGCTTGTACGTCTGAGCGGTCGAAAGGCTCGATCGTCGTTTCCAAACGAGCGTTGCGCAAAAGCAGAGCTGCCGAGGCTAGGCAAAGCAAGGCCGTGCAACTGATGAATCGCATACAGGCGGGCAGCGCCGAAGCGGCATTCCACTCATCCTCACTTGAATTCTCGGGGTGGAGGACAGCCAACGCACGAAGCACATCGAAAGCCCAGCGTGTCCACACACCTCATGCAAACTGAGGTCGGCGGACATGGATTGACGTCCCAGCCAGGCTGACACTGCAGTCGCGTTCGGCAAATCAGAACAAGCCTCGCGCCCGGTTGCACAGAGTAACCGGAGTCGGCTCCACGAGAGCCCCGCACTTGATCACCGGCGCAAAATAAGTGAAGCGTTATCGCTTATTTGGGCAGCAATTTTCTCGCCAACGCGTCACCGAATCAGTGGAGATAAGAGATATTGTCCTCGATGAGCAGCGCATTGCGGCAGCAAAAAATATATGGAGACGAGAATGAGAACCCGGTTCAGAATCCGCCGAAGCTCGGCTATTGTGAGTGCTCTATTCGCAGCATCAGCCGTTACCGTATCTGGCTGCGGCGGCAATGAAACCACACCGGCAAACGCCGCAGTCGTGACGCCAGCCGCGAAATGCAGTGCATTGGCTGGTATGACTGTTCCTGCCAGCTCTATTGGGTTGCCGACAACCGGTGCTACTGTCGTGTCCGCGACGCTCGTTGCTGATACCGATTCTGGTAATAGCAATGGTGAGTACTGCAAAGTGCTTGGAGCGATCCATCCGGTCGATTTCAATGCGCCCGATATTCGGGCGGAAGTGGACCTCCCAACGAACTTCAACGGAAAGGCAGTTCACTTCGGTGGCGGAGGATTCGACGGCACCATCCCCGATACCGAGGGTCCGCCAATGGATGGGTTCTTGATAGGCGCGGAACCCTCCGGCGTCAGTACGCCACTGCGCAGGGGTTACGTAACGGTCGGCAGCGACAGCGGGCATGAGGGAAACGCCTTTGACGGTTCGTTTGCAACAAACGATGAGGCACTCGCCAACTACGCAGGCGACCACATCAAGAAGACACATGATTTTGCAGCCTACGTTGCAAAGGCCCGATATGGCTCGGACTTCGCGCACAGTTATTTTATTGGCGGCTCAAGCGGCGGACGACAAGCCTTGGTCGCGGCGCAACGATTCCCGCACGACTACGACGGTATTATTTCGACCTTCCCCGCGTCGGGAATAACAGGACTATGGCTCCAGATGGGCAGGATCTCGCAATCTCTGCTGGCACCTGGAGGATACGTCACGCCTGCTAAAGGCAAGGCCGTTCTCGCAGCCGTCATGAAGCAATGCGACGCTCTGGATGGCGTCGCCGACGGCATTATTGGTAACCCTGCAGCATGCGTGTTCGATCCAACAGTGATTAGCTGCCCCGGCGGGGGCGACACCGGAGACACTTGCTTGTCAGACGCGCAAATCAATACGATGACCACCGCTGGCGCACCGCTTGACTTTAGTTTCAGTCTGGCAAACGGAGTTCAGACTTTTCCAGCATATAACGCATTCACCGGGGCGGACTTTTGGTCCACTGGCCTGGCTTGGGGCGCGTCAGCCGCCGATGCGATGGTCGAGCCTGGGGTGGTCGGCAAGAGCGCATTTTATTACACGTTTTCAAATGACATGCTCCGGTTTGCGGTCGCTCGCGACCCTGGCTTGAGCATTTTGAAATTCAATCCCGCTAATCCGGGATCATTAACCTCCCGCGTCCAGGCGGTGAGCGCCCTCATGGACAGCACTAGCACTGATTTGAGTCAATTCCAGAACCGCGGCGGCAAGATCATTCTCCAGCATGGGCAATCAGACCAGTTCATTCCAGCGCAATTGTCGATTGATTACTATAACCGGCTGGTCTCCCGATTCGGGCAGGGGCCACTTAGTCAATTTCTGAAGTTCTACCTGGTTCCGGGCGCGGCCCACGGCTCCGGCGGACAGTTTAATGGTTCATATGACGGTCTGACGGCATTGGACAACTGGGTGACGAAAGGAATCGAGCCCGAAGATCTGACTATCACCGACCTGACTCCGGCAACTGCCGGACGTACCAGGCCCATGTGCGAATACCCACAGTGGCCCAAATACATCGGTGGCGACCAGAATCTGGCGGCGAGCTTCGTGTGCTCGAATTAGAGTAGTTCGGTTCCCAGTGGCGCCTATCGGCTGTGCCGGGCGGTTACCTTCCGCCCGGAATTTTCAGCGCTGACGCAACTGGGGTGCGCACGTTCCAGCCCGATGCAAATCACCACCCCGTCAACGACCTGCAACGGCATCCAGCTCGCCGCCTCACTGACCGGGCTCATTGCATTCCAGATCCCCCGTTATACGGCGCTCGACTCGACTATCGCGCCGAGCTGATCGACGCGGTCAACCCCGGTTGTAGCAGCTTCACGGCTCCCAACGGCAAACCGATGCAGGTTGGCCCGATATGGTTGTTCTCGTGACTCCCCGAGAACCGATTTCTCCAACTGGAAATCGGTGTCCTCGCCTGACAAATTTTGGACTGCCGCTAGTGGCGCGACGCCGGAAACGCGAGTGTTCGGTGGCCTCATTCAGGTTGAAGTTAACGGACATGGATTGTCAGGTGCGTCCGCCTGACACTGGTTACAGCGCGACGGCAACGGTCGATTCCGGCGAGATAAGGCCACCCCATCGAGGACCCCCTTAGCCTCGCGCGGACTTTATGCACGACATTTAACCGAAGGAGACGACATGAATCAGATAGACGTGCACTCACTCGCCGGTCAGGCCAGATTCAATAGCTTTCATACCCTCGTCCTGTTCTGGTGTGTCTTGATGTTGATACTCGACGGCTACGATCTTGCCGTCGTCGGCGCGGCGCTGCCATCGATCATGAAGGACATGCACATCGGCGCGACCAGCGCGGGCATCATGGCCGGCTCGACGCTTTTTGGCGTCATGTTCGGGGCCATTTTCCTTGGCACGCTGGCTGACCGTTTCGGACGGCCAACGATGATGTGCGTTTGCGTGGCCCTGTTCAGTGTTTTCACGGCGGCCGCCGGGTTGACGAGCGATCCCCTCAGTTTTAGCGTAACGCGCTTCATCGCCGGCCTGGGCATTGGCGGAGTCTTGCCGATTGTCACCGCGCAGATGGCGGAGTTTTCGCCCAATGTTTTGCGTACCCGATTGGTCACGCTGGTGTTCGCAGGCTATTCGATTGGCGGGATTCTGGTGGCGCTGACTGCGAAGCAGCTTATCGACAGCTACGGCTGGCAATCGGTCTTTTTTGCCGCGGGCCTGCCTGTCCTGCTGATCCCGTTCATCATCAAAACGATGCCCCATTCGATGATTTTCCTGCTCAAAAGCGGCCGGCACAACGAACTGCGCTCTGTGATGAAGCGGTTGGTGCCCGACTATCCGTTGAGCGGTCGAGAGCAGTTTCCAGGAGCTTCATCAGACAAAGCCAAGGACGCTTCGGTGCGACGACTCTTCCAGGATGGGCGGGGCTTCAGTACCACGATGATCTGGGTCGCGTTCATGACGGGCCTCTTCATGGTCTACGCGCTCAGTTCGTGGTTGACCAAGCTGATGGCCATGGCCGGATATAGCCTGGGCTCGGCTTTGAACTTCGTGATTGTCTTCAACGTCGGTGCGATCGTCGGTGCGATCTTCGGTGGTTGGCTCAGCGACAAGGTCAACATCAAGCGGGTGCTGATTGCGTTTTACGTCATCGGGGCGGTTGCGCTGTCATTGATGGGCTACACGAAGTCGACCGTATCGTTGTTTGTCGTTGTATTCGTTGTCGGCGCATCGACGCTGGGTACGCAATTGCTCGCCTACGCTTATGCGGGTGACTTCTATCCTCATGCGATTCGGTCTACCGGCGTTGGCTTTGCTTCTGGCGTGGGCCGGATCGGCGCGATTGTGGCTCCGGTGCTCATTGGTTGGCTCGTGTCCTTGAAGCTGCCGCTGGAACAGAATTTCATGGCAATCGGCCTGGCTGGCCTCATCGGCGCGGCGGCGGTGACGCTGATCAACCAGACACGTGCCGACTCGCATCGCTCAGACAGTGCGCCTGTTGTCGCGGTTCAGGGTGGCGCGGGCGCTGACGCTTCCGCCATAGAAGCTTAATCGCCGAGGTTCTTGCGAACAACACCGGCTCGTATGGACTCTACCCTCAACAAACGCCACATGGCTCAGTGCAAAGCAACTTTCAATGCCGGCATCGAAATGGACCGTCTATCTCCCCCTCCCTTGAACTCGTTTGCCGACGTAGCCCGAGCCGTCGATTGGGCGCTCGTCACGCGGCGCAGCGTCCGTGCTTTCCTGCCCACGCCGGTTCCTCGCGAGCAAATCGAGTCCATCCTCGACGTGGCTCGCTTCAGCGCAACTGGCGTCAACATCCAGCCCTGGCATGTGCATGTCGTGACAGGCGCGATGAAGTCCCGCCTGTCTGCCGCCATCAACGAAATCAATGACGATCCTGGCCGCAACTCCGGCCTGGACGAGCCCTACGATTACTACCCGCGCGAATGGATCGCACCATATGTGGATCGCCGGCGTGCGGTTGGCTGGAACCTGTATGGCCTGCTAGGCATCGAGAAGGGTGACAAGGAGCGGATGCACGTCCAGCACGGTCGCAACTACAGCTTCTTTGATGCACCCGTGGGCCTGTTCTTCACGGTTGACCGGGTCATGCGTGAAGGAAGTCTCCTCGACACGGGGATGTTCCTGCAAAGTGTCATGATCGCCGCCCGGGCGCGGGGCCTCGACACCTGCCCGCAGGCGGCTTTCAACAAATTCCACCGTGTCATCGCCAGTGAACTGTCCATTCCCGACAACCAGATGTTGGTGTGCGGAATGAGTCTGGGTTATGCGGATCACAGCTGCATCGAGAACACTCTGGTAACGGAGCGCAGTCCGGTAGGCGATTTCACTACTTTTTATAATCAATGAATGGAGACAAAGTCATGAGTGCAACGGCCTATTCTCGAGGACTTGAGAAGAACGCGGCAAACCACGTTCCATTGACGCCCTTGACCTTTCTCGATCGAACCGCCGACGTCTATCCGAATCGAACCGCGATCATTCATGGCGACTTCCGGCAGACGTGGGCGAAAACGCGCGAGCGTTGCTATCGCTTCGCGTCGGCGCTCGTTCAGTTGGGGATCGTACCGGGCGACACGGTGTCGATCATCGCGCCGAATACCCCGGCCATGCTTGAAGCCCACTTCGGCGTTCCTCTCTCAGGGGCCGTTCTCAATGCCATTAATTGCCGCCTTGATGCTGACGGCATCGCATTCATTCTGCGCCACGGAGAATGTAAGCTCCTGCTCGTGGACCGCGAATTGGCTCCTCTGGTCGAGAAAGCATTGCAGTCGGTTCCCAATCCGCCGCGCGTGATCGACATCAACGATCACGCAGCACCCGACGGCCCCGCCATCGGGGAAACTGATTATGAGTCGCTGCTGGCGAGCGGTGATCCGACATTTGCAGGCCGCCGCCCGGTCGACGAGTGGACGCCGATCGCCTTGAACTACACCTCGGGCACCACTGGGGATCCGAAAGGTGTCGTTCCGAGCCACCGTGGCACCTATCTGATGAGCCTGTTGCAAATGACGAACTGGCCGCTCCTGCGTGCGCCGATTTACCTGTGGACACTGCCCATGTTCCACGCGAACGGCTGGTGCTTCACATGGGCGATTACGGCAGCGGCAGGAACGCATGTCTGTTTGCGCAAGGTGAATGCCGCGAATATTCTCTCCGCCATCGCCGAACACGGCGTCGATCATTTTTGTGCGGCACCGATTGTCCTCGCGGGCATCGCGAGCGTGCCCCAGTCGGAACTGCAGCCGTTGCCTCATCGTGTGCGGGTCCTTACCGCCGGCTCGCCGGCGCCGGCAGCGGTTCTGGAGGCCGTTGGCGCCATGGGTTTCGACGTCAACCACGTCTTCGGAATTACCGAGGTCTCCGGCACCCCCATCAGTTGTGCATGGCACGACGAGTGGGATACCTTGCCGCCGGAGCAACAAGGGAAATTGAAAGCGCGGCAAGGTGTACGTGCGGCAGCGTTCGAAAAAATGTCGGTCGCCGATGCCGCGACGCTTGAGCCGGTGCCCGCCGATTGCAAGTCTTGCGGTGAGGTTCTGGTCCGGGGGAATACGGTAATGATGGGATACTTCAAGAACCCCGAAGCAACGGCGAAAGCTTTCGGCGGCGGCTGGTTCCATACCGGAGACCTTGCCGTCGTCCATCCTGACGGCTACATCCAGATCACGGACCGCTCCAAGGACGTCATCATCTCGGGTGGAGAAAACATATCGTCCGTGGAGGTGGAGGAGGTCATCTATCGCATGCCGGGCGTCCTGAACGCCGCCGTGGTTGCGCAGCCGGATGACAAATGGGGCGAGACTCCTTGTGCGTTTATCGAGCTGAAGCCCGATGCTCCGAGCATCACGGAGGAGGATGTAATCTCGTTCTGTCGGCAGCGACTGGCGCATTTCAAATGTCCACGTCGCGTGATTTTCGGCGAATTGCCCAAGACCGCTACCGGGAAGATCCAGAAGTTTCGTCTGCGCGAGCAAGCGGGCAGCCGGGTAGCGATTACCAGATTGGCCGGATGAAGCTGTTGGTCCGCTAAGCGCACCATGCGCTGTAAAGTGCGAATACACTCAAGTGTGGCTGTAATCGCGCGTATTCGTGGACGAGCTGGTCACGGTGCTTGAGATGGAGGTAAGGCGTGCAAAGCTTCTCAGGGACAGAGTTCGATCTTGGCTCCTACGCGTTGGTCGATGAACCGTTGCCAGAGCCCGATCACGGGGAACTGCGAGTTCGCATCGAAGCGACGGCTCTTGGTTTCGTTGACGGGCTGATGATGCAAGGCCACTATCAGATCAAACCGCGCTTGCCTTACGTCCCCGGCGGAGAAATTGCTGGCGTGGTTGACGCCGTCGGTTCGGGCGTGACGGGGCCACTTGTCGGTGAACGTGTCGTCACGTGGCAACTGGGGGGAGGCCTGGCGGAATACACGGTGGTTGACGCCGCTGACGTGGACATTGTCCCGGGCGGCCTACCGATGCCCATTGCCGCAGCCATGCTGGTCGACTACCAGACGGCACACTATGCGTTGTTCGATCAGGGACGTTTGACGGCCGCCGATACGCTGCTGGTGCTTGGAGCGGGTGGTGCGGTGTCGTCGGCCGCCATTCAGCTAGCAGTGCATGCCGGGGCTCGCGTGATTGCGGCGGCTTCGAGCGAGTTCAAGCGTAAAGTGGCATGCGAGCTAGGCGCAGTGGCTGCGATCGACTACAGCCTTCCAGATTGGCGCGAGACGCTCAAGAGAGTGGCGTCAGAAGGCGTCGACGTCGTACTCGACCCTGTCGGCGCAAACATGTTGGAGCCGGCATTCCGCTCGCTGGCCAAAGGCGGCCGCTATCTCGTGATTGGATTTGCGGGCGGCGCCATTCCGTCGCTTCCGGTCAACCTGGCGCTTCTCAAGAACGCTACCCTGCATGGGGTCGATATACGGTATTTCCTCGCCAGCCGGCCGGAACAAGCGCGGCGTGTACGCACCGCACTGTTTTCGATGGTTGCCCGCGGCTACCTTCGACCACCTGCGACCATCACTTTCGCTCTCGCGGACGCAGGGGACGCTGTGCGGGCAACATTTGACCGTGGTAGGCGCGGGAAAATAGTTGTGCTTCCCAACGCGGCCCGTCGGTGAGCCGTGCTGGCTGACGCATGCGCTCCATGCCGAGGGTTGCTCATCGGGCGCCAGTAACCGCCAGAGTCGGTCCTGAAGATTGTCTGTCGGCTTCGCGGGTTCGCACGTGCAGAGATGTCAAAGGATTTCCGACCTGCTTGTCCGCAGCCGCGCAGACCGGCCTGCTTTGCTACAGCAACTCCGCCACAGCCAACCGTTGGCACTTCACTTGATCTTGACGACGACCTGGCCCTTGGCGCGTCCCTGGGCCAGGTATTCAAGCGCTGCCTTTGCTTGCTCAAACGGAAGTACCTTGTCCAATCACAGGACGGATGCGTTCTGACTTGAGCAGTTGGCCGATTTCGGCGAGATGATCGCCATCGGGACGCGCAAAGAGAAATGAGTAGGTGAGTTCCCGCTTCTTCGCAAGGCGCTTGTTCTTGCGGCTCATCAACCTGAACACGAACGTCAGGACGAAGTTCAGCCCTCGAGCGCGAGCGAATGCCGCGTCCAGCGGCCCGACCAGAGAGACCATCGTCCCACGCGGCTTGAGGATGTCGACGGATTTCTCTAGCGCGCCCCCCCGGACAGTGCCAAGCACCGCGTCGTATCCCTCCTTCTATATGATCTTGATGACGACCTTACCCTTTGCACGTCCCGTTTCGACATAAACCAAAGCCTCCCGGGTTGACTCGAATGGGAAAACCCGATCGATCACGGGCCTTATTGCACCTGCCTCGATGAGCTTGGCGATGTGGCCTAGCAGGTCTCCATCGGCACGCATAAAAAGGAATGAATAGCTGACGTCATGACGTCTCGCCGCCTTTCGGATGCGATGGCTTAGAAAGTGCATCGCCGCTTTCAGGAACCAGGAGGCACCCATCTGTTTAGCAAATTCAGGATCGGGTGGACCTGCGATCCCGATGAGCTTTCCACCCGCCTTGAGCACTCGCAGTGATCTTTCGAGCGTATTTCCGCCCTGCGTCTCCAGCACCAGGTCGCAGTCTTTCAGCACGGCGGCAAAGTCGTCTTTCTTGTAATCGATGACGATATCCGCGCCAAGTTGCTTCATCAATCCGGCATTCGCGGCGCTCGCTGTCGTCGCGACGGTCGCGCCCAGATGCTTGGCCAGTTGAATGGCAAAGGTGCCAACGCCGCCCGAGCCGGCATGTATCAGTACCTTTTGCCCTTTCTTCAGTTGCCCTTTTTCGACCAGCGCTTGCCAAGCGGTCAAGCCCACCAGCGGGATTGAAGCCGCTTCTTCCATAGTGAGTGTTTTGGGCTTGAGGGCTACGCCGTCTTCCTTGACCGCGATGAATTCCGCGAAGGTGCCGATCCGATCTTTGTGCGGTCGCGCATAGACCTCATCGCCCGGCTTGAATCGCCGCACGCGCGATCCAACGCGGACAACAACTCCGGCCAGATCATTGCCCAAAATCAGCGGCAAACGATAGGGCAAAATGAGCTTGAACTCTCCATCCTTGATCTTTGAATCGAGAGGATTCACGCCAGCGGCGTGAATCTGGATCAATACGTCGTCCTCACGTAGCTCCGGAACCGGCATATCGCCGGCCCGTACGCCATTCTTGCGTCCATATCGATCGACGACGAATGCCTTCATCATGGTTCGTTGTTCCTTGCCAGTTTCACGTTGCGTTAAGTAATTCCGTCTACGTTGTGAGCCGCAGATCTTTGCGAATGCCGGCGTCTACCACGCCCGCGGGCGCAAATCTGCGTAGCAATCGCAGACGGCTGGCGAGTCCACCGGCTGCGTAGCGGAGTTTCGGACGAGCCGCGAGAGCCGCCTGCAGTACGGTCTCGGCCACAATCTCGGGACCGTCAGCACCCTCGACCACCTCCTTGACTCGCTTATCCACGGCCGAGCGCACCTCGCGGTACTCGTCGAGGGGGGCGTCGGGCGCCATGAAGTTCGCGTCGAAAGGCGTCTTGATGTAGGCAGGCTCAACAACCGATACCCGGATGCCCATTGTGCGCAATTCATGGTCGAGCGACTCTGAATACCCTGCAACCGCGTGCTTGGTGGCGGAATAGAGCGCCATATAGGGCATGGGTAAGAAACCCAGCACGGAGCCGATGTTGATGATGCGGCCGCTACCTTGTCGCCGCATATGGGGCAATACGGCGCGCGTCATACGGATAATCCCGAAGAAGTTCGTATCGAAGATCGCACGGGCCTGGTCAAGCGAACTCTCTTCCGCAGCGGCAGGGGCGACGCCGAAGCCAGCGTTGTTCACCAGCAGGTCGATGCGGCCGTCTAGGCGCAGTACTTCCTTGACGGCAGCTTCGACTGATTCTTCGCTAGTCACGTCAAGAGGCAGCATCTCGAACGTCCGCTGGCCGGCTTGTGCGCCGCGTCGGCTCGTGCCATAGACCTTGTATCCGGCCTTCGCAAGACGGTTTGCCGTGGCTTCGCCGATGCCTGACGAGGCGCCCGTCACGAGCGCTATTCCGTTTTTCATAATGTCTTTCCGGTAGTGAGGAATGTCTTTACATGGTTGGTCGAGCGTTTATCTTGTCGAAAATATGATAATCGTCATATTTATGGTCCAGCAAAAACGCACGCCGGATGCGCGCAGTTACTCCTCAACGGGTGCGAATTTTTTTAATGCGGCTTCAAGAAAACTGTCCGACAGCTTGGGGTCGTCGACGGCGCGTGCCAGCACCATGGTACCGACCATGATGGCAACGGTCATAAGTGCCTGTTCATGCGAGCTCGGTTGCCCCCAATCGGGCAATTGACGAGCAACGACATCGATCATCTCCTTGATGCGGCGGGTGGCCGCGCGTCGCACGACCGGCGCCTGGCGCGGCATCTCCGAGCCAAGGGCGGAGACCGGGCAGCCCGTTTCTATGGCTTCACGATGCTCCTTCGACAGATAGGCGCGCACCATCGACGGCAATGCCTGCTCCGGCGGCACAGATGCTGCGATTTGCTCCGACAGGGCCACAGCCTCCGAGCCGGCGCGATCGGCAGCTTCGGCAAGCAGCGCCTCGCGCGACGGAAAATGGGCATAAAAGCCACCATGAGTCAGGCCGGCCTCCTTCATGATGTCTGCCACGCCCGTCCCGTCATAGCCGCTGCGCCGAATCGCGCGCGCGGCAACCTCGACGATGCGCTCGTGTGTGATTTCCTTGCGGCTGGCGGGTTTCCGATTTTTAATCGATGACTTTTGCATGATGGCCATCATATCCGATTTCGGCACAATTTGCAGAACGGCGTAATCTCGATGCAGGTCAAGGCCTCCACTAGGCAGCGTCAGCGCGCGCTAGTCGCTTCAAGACACGGAGCCCGAGCTCGGTGTTTCGTGTCCGTGGTCTTGGTAGGTCTTGCAGTCGCGCTTCCCGGCTGCCACAAGCGAACTGACGATTTCTTGTTGGGCTTACACCTGGGTGACCGCCTTGCCTCGAAGCGGACGTATAGACTACGCGGCACCGAACGGCTGATAGGGGTCGCGTGTCGCCAATCGACGACCGGCAGTGACCGGCCCAGTTAGAGACGATCGGCGTTCCGATGAAGATTGTCGACAATCGGAGCTTGGCAGCGTGTGCGTGTTCACCTCGGTCCATTGCGACTGTATTTTCGCAGTTGGGCGGACCGTCTTAGAGACCCGGGCGCCACGGGACCGAATTGTTTCGGTCGGCGCATCCAGTTATCGGCTTTTGCAAGGGCTGGGTCGAATCGCCGATCGCCAACGTCGCTGTTCTTGGACCGGGCGGTTGAAATAAGGATGGTCGCCCGCTGCATGCAAGGATATGGATCGCAACGGTGAGAGGCCATCCGTGCCGGTAAGGGCGGTAACGATTGCGGCCGACAAAGAAGGGCACATCCAGGTCGCCGTCAGTGTTGCTCGCCAGCGGTGCCCTGCGTACAACCAACACGATTGGACGTTTGCATCATCGCAGCGTTATTGGCATGTCACACTCACATTGGAGATGTCGCCGTCCGGGACGGTGCCGGTGCCGTTCGTCACTACGCACGTCCGCGTTGGTGGGATCGGTTGCGCCGAGACCGTAACTGAATAAGCATCACCGTATCGCACCTTCGTGGGAAAGTTGAAACTGCCGTTAGCTGCGAGAGCGAGGGAATTCGCGCCGTTGTTTTGCAGCGTGATGGTCGTACCCGGTGCGAGGCCATTCAGGGTGCCACCCAGGGTATGACTGTTTGGGGTACAGACGATGTTAACATTTGCGTCGGCGGGGCCGTAGCCGCTTCCATCCTGGTGGTAGATAGTGCATGACTGCCCGACCGGCTGGGTTAGAACCGTGACGCTAAAGTTGCGGGAGCTGTCCACCGTGTTGTTAAACGAAAATCCTCCGTTGTTGCTCAGCGTCAGATTGTCGGTGCCGTTGTCTTGAAGGGTAACCGAACTGTTGGCGAGAAGCCCGGAAAGGCTGCCACCGACCGTATAGCAAGTGCCCTCGTACAGACAGTCGGAACCACCCCCGCACGAAGACAATGTCAGTGCTATCGCGGCAGCAGCCAGATACGGGTGACAACGAAACAGGTGATGCGCGCTTTCGGCTGAGGAGTAAGCGGAGTTCATCTAGATCAACCTTAGGTCTGCATCAAAAGGGCTACCTTGCGTCGTTGGGCAACGCGTCTGTCGGCGCTCGACGATCAAAATAAGGTTCGTGCGGGGAACCGACCGCGCCGCACCGGAATCATCACGACCTATGCTCACACCGGGCAGGTCCACCGTCGGCGGCCATGTCGGCTGTCTCAAACCGCACGCTTCGATCGAGGCTTGTCGAAGCTGCGCCGGCGAGAACAGCGCACAACACTTCAGTCGTCATTCGGAGCGTCGTTTGACACGCCAGCGTGTGGAGCGCAGTCGTGAAACCTGTGCGTATTGCGCAGAGCGCGAGAGCGGCTGGCTTACCCGGCAACCTGTGAATAAATTATTACCAAATCATTACGAAGGCTATGCTTCGCATCCGTCCACGACAACCGGGCAAACCCGAGGGTGCATTGCAGCAAACCGTTTTGTAACAAACGCTGTCGCTGAGCTGGCGCCGGTTGAACCGGCCAGGACTTGCAGAGATTTCGAATTGATAAAGTTATTTCGGTTTACGGATCCGCCAGCGACTCGCCGCCTTTGCGGATGAGCGTCACAGGCCCGACCTGGTCGCACTATTCAGCCACCCGGCCAGCGAACGTACCGAACGAAGCACCGCCGTGCTGAACGCGATCACCCTGCTGCCCGGTCTCGCCGATGCGTAACCGCAGATCACCGACGACATTGGTCAGTGGCTACGTCCGCGCGCCGTGCGG
Organism: Paraburkholderia sp. RL17-373-BIF-A; assembly: GCF_046030175.1. Taxonomy (NCBI): domain Bacteria; kingdom Pseudomonadati; phylum Pseudomonadota; class Betaproteobacteria; order Burkholderiales; family Burkholderiaceae; genus Paraburkholderia; species Paraburkholderia sp. RL17-373-BIF-A. The sequence continues at coordinate 5,282 of NZ_JARESO010000024.1, read as the reverse complement.
GTACTGCGCGCCCACGGCGTCCTGACGCTCGCAGACCTCACCGTGCGCGTGCCGCGGCGCCGTCAATGGTGGCGTGCCATTGAGGGGCTTGGTGCAGCCACCGCAATGCAGATAGAAGCATTCTTCGCCGCCTATCCCATTCTCACGGAGCGGGCCCGTGCGCTGGTCGTCAGTCAGCTGCCCGCCGTGCACCCGCGAGATGGCGCGGCCCACGATGTCCTCGCGTCGTGGGAGCGTATTCACGTGCCGCCCGCTGTCGATGGCACCGACGGGACCTTTCGCGCGCCGCGCAGCGCCTGCACACTCGACGCGAACAACGACTACGAGGCGGTGCACGCGTGGCTCTCGCTGCATGAGGCGCCGACGACACGGCGCGCCTACCGCAAGGAGGCGGAGCGGCTGATTCTCTGGGCCATCGTCGAGCGCGGCCGCGCGCTGTCGTCGTTGACCACCGAAGACGCAATTGCCTATCGCGCCTTTCTCCTGGCCCCGTCGCCGCGCGGGCGCTGGGTGGGGGCACCCAGGCCGCGTCACGCACCTGACTGGGGTCCTTTTGCCCGCAGCCTTTCGTCGCGGTCGGCGGCCTACGCGCTATCGGTACTCGGCGCACTGTTCCGCTGGCTGATCGAGCAGCGCTACGTGCTCGCCAATCCCTTTGCAGGCGTCAAGGTTCGCGGACGCACACGGGTGGCGCCGCTCGACACGTCCCGCGGCTTTACCGACAGCGAATGGCAGTTCGTGCGTTCGATCGCCGATGGTCTCGAATGGTCTTACGGCTGGGAGGCCGCCGCCGCGCAACGACTGCGCTTCGTACTCGATTTCGCCTACGCGACCGGGCTGCGCGCGGGCGAACTGGTCAGCGCGACACTGGGCGACGTTGTGACCGATGCGAATGGCGATCACTGGCTGCGGCTGATTGGCAAAGGCAGCCGGCCGGGCAAGGTTGCGCTGCCGCCGCTCGCGCGACACTCGCTAGAACAGTCGCTGCTGCAGCGCGGCTTGCCGTTGACGCCCGCGCGCTGGCAGCCGAAGGTTCCGTTGCTGGCCAGACTGGGCGACGAAACAGACAGTGCGGCCGGTATCACTCCTGCCCGGCTATGGCACGTGATGCACCGGTTTTTCCACCAGGCGGCTGGATTGATCCAGGCCGATCACCCACCCCTTGCAGAAAAGTTGCGCCGTGCGAGCCCGCACTGGATGCGGCACACGCATGCCACGCATGCGCTTGCGCGCGGCGCGGAGCTCACGATTGTTCGCGACAATCTGCGTCACGCGTCGGTTGCCACGACCTCGATCTATCTGCAAGGCGACGAAGTGAAACGCGCCCGCCAGCTCGATGTGGCTTTTGGCAGGCGCACTTGAGCAGGTGTCATTCGGTATGAAATGACCGTGAGGATGTTCGGGAGCAGAAAGTCGATGGACTTGCCGGACGCTCGCCTGCGGCGTTGCACGTGCTGGCCGCCCGCCGCAGGCTATAAACGATTCGCAATGGGCGTATTAATGGCCCCGCCACGGCAACAAGACCGATCAGACCCAACGCAACGCCCCAGAATTTCCCCTGCCCCCATGCAGGACGGTTGTTGGCTCGTCGTAGCGGGCGCAGTTGCCATTGACGGTTAGTTGCGTTGTTAATCGAGGGGCACCGCTCGAAGTGGGTAATGTCTGGAAGCAAAATCGTCGCGCATTTCTGACGGTGCAGCCTTTGACGTTCGGCGCCTTCTTTCTTGGGGGATGCAAATTCGTCGACGTACTAAGCTGCATATCTGACCGAGCGGCAATTCGTCGATCGGAGCAACGCAGGATATGTTCACAGCGCCGAAAGTCGGAAACTCGGCCATTGCGGACGGTGGCCGATCAAGAGCGCGCGGCCGTTCCAGGTCGCTTTGCCGACATTCGCGACTAGGTACCGGCGCGTGTCAGCCTTCCCTATTGACGAGTGAGTATTCTCGGCAAACAAAAGACATTAGCCTTCGGTCTTATTGCGACATTCGGGCGGCGAATTCGACTTTGTGTGGTATCGATCTCGATGGGTCAGGGCTTGGGGCTCGCGTCCGTCTCGGAGGCCCGCGCCAGTGCTTGCGTGTCGATATACTCCCGGATTTTCGTCAGTTTGCCATTTCGAACGGTAGTGACGAAGACCCAGTCGTCCCTGAACGTCCTATTCGTAGCTTTGATTTCCCCCGTAGCGACGCCGACGACGAGAACCCGGTCTCCCTGCGCCACGAATTCGGGGGGCTCTGGGTATGTCATTTCCACCTCGTCGGAAGCCTTCTGAAGCACTTCCGCCAATCCCGCGTGCCCGCGGTGCGTGCCGGCCAGCGGCCAATCCTCGCCCGGAATGATCCACTCGATATCTTCAGCAACCAACGCCAGCACACCTTGCTTATCGCCGCTGCCTATCGCTGCAAAGAAATCCTTCACGATCTGAATATTCTCTTCGATGCTCATTGAATCTCTCCATTTTCCTTTTATCGGATCGTGTCCGATCTAATCGGCTACCTTGTGGATCTGCCGGTGAGGACGGGGCGTCAGATGATCTGGCGCGCGGCTTACTGCCGGCGTCGCCCTCGCTTCAATCAAACTGTGGTTGGCCCTTTGTCCACGAGGCAGGATCGCATCGAAATTTGCGATCACGATTCATCAGTCGAACTTGACCAAATCCTTAAAGATCAGTTGCCCCCAGCTATTTCCACGCGCGTGCACAAGCAGTCCACCTTCCGAAAGCGCACCAAGTTTGATCGGCGAGAAACCGAGATCTTCCGCAAGCGCACCGATCTCCGTTGCGGCGCCGTCATCGTCGCTCGCCAGGAACACGACTCTCTTGCCACCATGTACGGCCGGATCCTGGTCCAGGACGGCAGCGCCCAAATGATTGAAGCCCTTAACCAGTCTTCCACCAGTGAAGGCCTGCGCGACGGCCCTGGAAGAAGGTTGTCCACCCAGATCCTCAGGGAGCACGCCGTAGGCATTGGTCACATCGACGATGGTCTTGCCCTGCCAGGTAGGCAGCGCCTTCGCGACATCCCGGTGCGCCTCGAAACGGACAGCCAAAAAGACGATGTCCGCCTTGACCGCTTCCGCCAGTTCTTTGGGAATGATCGTGGGTCCGATCGCGGCCGCAGTGGATGCAAAGCTTTCCGGGTCGCGCGTGGTTGCAACGGATACTTCGATGCCGCTTCGGGCAAACGCCCTGGCAAGCGCCTGGCCGATCTTGCCGAAGCCAACAATTGCGTAGCTCATATATTTTCCTTCGGTGTGCGACGCCCGACGGGCTCCAAATATCGAATGGAGTGACCGGCGGGCGTAGCCTGTCAGAGTTGCGCAAGGCCGCCGTCAACGGCAACCTCGCTGGCGGTCATGAAGCTGCTGTCCGGCGACGCGAGAAAGGCGGCCACCGCTGCGATCTCTGCCGGATCGGCCATGCGCTGGAGCGGAGTCATCGAGGCGAAGACCTTCTGGCCCTCCTCGCCTAGCGCTTCCTTCGCGAGTTCGGTCGCCGTCGCCCCGGGCGACAGCACGTTCACCCGGATGCCGGTGCCCTTCAGGTCCTCCGCCCAGGTCCGCGCGAGGTTGCGCACTGCCGCCTTGCTCGCGCTGTAGGCGCTCATTGCCGGGGCGCCCGTGGTGCCGGCGCTTGATCCGGTCAGGATTATCGAACCGCCCTTGCCCATCAGCGGCAGCGCCTTCTGGACCGTGAAGATCGTCCCCTTCACATTGGTGTCGAAGGTTTCGTCAATGTGCTCGGCGGTGATCTTGCCGAGCGCAAGCTGGCTTCCCGCCCCGGCATTGGCGAAGACGATGTCGAGGGTTCCGCGCTCGGCCTTCACCGCCGCGTAGAGTCGGTCGAGGTCGACCTCATCCGAGACCGAGCCCTTTACCGCGCGGGCATTGGGCCCGAGCTCGGCCACAGCGGCGTCGAGCGCTTCTTGTCGGCGGCCGTAGATGAAGACGAAGGCGCCCTCCTCGATGAAGCGCTTTGCAGCGGCGCGGCCGATGCCGGTAGCGCCACCGGTGATCACGGCGGTCTTTCCATTCAGTCTGTTCATGTCATGCATCCTTCGTTGAAGTTGTCCGGAAGCAGGGATCTGTATTCGTGGACCACATGAACACATAGAACCCGAACCCTTTGACTGTGAGTGCCAAAGCAAAAGCGACAAACACGATTCTGGACGTCTTGATTCATGAAGCCAATTGACTAAATATCTATGGGTGCCATCTACTCTTTGGATATGTATGCTCGATAACGTCACCATCAATCAACTTCGGGCCTTCGTTGCCGTGTGTGACCAGGGAAGCTTTTCCGGGGCTGCACGGGAGCTAAGGCGTGCACAGTCAGCGATCAGTCACGCGATCAACGCGCTCGAGAGTGCCTTCGATGTGTTGCTGTTCGAACGCAACGCCCGCAAAGCCACGCTTACAGCAGCGGGCCGTAGCCTCCTGCCTGATGCTCGCGGGGTGATCTCACGCACCGAGGAAATGAAGATGCGCGCGGTTGCGATTGCTGAAGCCGGGGTGCCACAGGTCTCGATTGCCGTGGATACCTATTTTCCGCGCGCGCACCTGATTGAATGCCTGCGCAGGCTGCAGTCGGACTTTCCAACCGTTGCAATCAATCTGCGCATGACGACCATGCAAGGCGGCGAGCGCCTGGTTCTCGAAGGAACGTGCGCATTGGCGGTGACGATCACCGACGTGCCGGAGCTGAGCCCGGGTACCATAGAAAGGCAGCATTTATGTGAAGCGCAAATGGTGACCGTCTGTGCGCCATCGCATCCGCTGGCCGCAATCGCGGGGCCGATCCCGCGGGAGGAATTTGGCCGGCACATCCAGCTCGTCGTAACCGACAATCAGCCCGATGCGGAAAAGACACAACATGGGGTCGCCGGTGAACGCCAGTGGCTGGTGAATGACCTCGGCGCGAAGCACGATTTGCTAAGGGGCAGCTTATGCTGGGGGCACATGCCGCATCATGTGGTTGCGGAAGACCTCGCGAACGGAACACTTGTCGAACTCCAACGGCGCGCATGGCACATGCGCGCCCTCACGTTCATGATCTCGCAGCGGCGCGGGTACTCGTTTTCCGAATGCGAGACACGGCTGGTCGAACTCCTTGGCAATCGTCATCGCTTCTCAAAGGGTACCAGCAAGCGCTCCGTCTCACGCAAAGGCAAAAAAGCATGAAGGCCCGCCACGCGTGATACGAGGTCGATCAAGATCTCCGGCCGCTTTTCGAATTGCAACGGCCGTGAATCGATACAGTTGAATCGTACTGGAGGTTCAAC
>NZ_JARESO010000023.1:0-141103 GCF_046030175.1 Paraburkholderia sp. RL17-373-BIF-A | reverse complement strand
TATCGATGCCGCCCGCCTTTGCATATGCGGAAAGGTTGACCGACCGGCCCGAAGCGCCGTAAACCTGTAGCGGCGCACACGCAACAACATGGTTTATAGCGATACTTTCAGAATAATTACTTTGCTAAACTGGCGCCGGTTCTTGCCAAGGAGATCACAAATGAAGGTTAAAAAAGCTGCGCTGCTGCTCGCGACTCTCGGACTGTTTACGGTTGGCGCGCATGCGCAAGACGCTGGTACGCTGAAAAAGATCAAGGACACGGGTGTCATTTCGCTGGGTCATCGCGAATCGTCGATCCCGTTTTCGTATTACGACGACAAGCAGAACGTCATCGGTTACTCACAGGAATTCGCCCTGAAAGTGGTGGAGGCGGTGAAGCAGAAGCTGAACATGCCGAACCTGAAGGTGAAGCTCACGCCGGTCACGTCGCAAAACCGTATTCCGCTGGTGCAAAACGGCACCGTCGACATGGAATGCGGCTCGACCACCAACAATGCTGAACGTCAGCAACAGGCTGCCTTCTCGAACACGATCTTCGTGATCGGCACGCGCCTGATGACCAAGAAAGACTCCGGCATCAAGGACTGGGCGGACCTGAAGGGCAAGACGGTCGTCACGACCGCCGGCACCACGTCCGAGCGCCTGCTTCGCAAGATGAACCAGGACAAGAGCATGGGCATGAACATCATCAGCGCGAAGGACCACGGCGAGTCGTTCCTGACGCTCTCCACGGGCCGCGCCGCTGCCTTCATGATGGACGACGCACTGCTCGCGGGCGAACGCGCGAAGTCGAACAACCCGGGCGATTTCGTGATCGTCGGCACGCCGCAATCGCATGAAGCCTACGGCTGCATGATTCGCAAGAACGATCCGGAATTCAAGAAGGTGGTCGACGATGCGATCGCCAAGGTCGAAACTTCGGGCGAAGCCGATCAGATCTACAAGAAGTGGTTCGAATCGCCGATTCCGCCGAAGGGCCTGAACCTGAACTTCCCGGAAAGCGACGACATCAAGGCGCTCTACAAGAGCCCGAATGACAAGGCAATCGATTAAACCTTAGCTGTTTTTTTGAAACGCCGAACGAAACGGAAGGGGCCACGCGCTTCTTCCGTTTCTTTTTGCTGGAGTCTTGGTCATGTCATATCACTGGAACTGGGGCATTCTGCTGAGTCCCGTCTCCACCGGCGAGCCGACCACGTATCTGGGCTGGCTGCTGTCGGGCTTCTGGGTGACGATTACGGTATCGCTGTCGGCGTGGGTGATCGCGCTGATCGTCGGTTCGTTGTTCGGCGTGCTGCGCACGGTGCCGAACAAATGGGCCTCGGGCATCGGCACGGTCTATGTCGCGATTTTCCGTAACATCCCGCTGATCGTGCAGTTCTTCATCTGGTATCTCGTGATACCGGAGTTGCTGCCTCCTTCAATGGGCAACTGGTTCAAGCAACTGCCGCCGAGCGCGCAGTTTTTCTCGTCGTCGATCATCTGTCTCGGGCTTTTCACGGCCGCGCGCGTGTGCGAGCAGGTGCGCTCGGGTATCAACGCGTTGCCGCGCGGCCAGCGCGCCGCGGGCCTGGCCATGGGCTTCACGCAATGGCAGACGTATCGCTATGTGCTGCTGCCGGTCGCGTACCGGATCATCGTGCCGCCGCTTACGTCCGAGTTTCTGAATATCTTCAAGAACTCGGCGGTGGCGTCGACGATCGGTCTGCTCGATCTGTCCGCTCAGGCGCGACAACTGGTCGACTACACGTCGCAGACGTATGAGTCGTTCATTGCGGTCACGCTGGCGTACATGCTGATCAATCTGGTCGTGATGCAACTGATGCGCTGGGTCGAAGCCAAGACCCGGTTGCCCGGCTATATCGGAGGCAAGTAATGCACCATTTCGACTGGAGCGGTATTCCGGGCGCAATGCCTACGCTGTGGACCGGCGCCATCGTCACCCTCAAGATCACGCTGATCGCAATCGTGTTCGGCATCGTCTGGGGCACGGTTCTCGCCATGTTGCGGCTGTCGTCGTTCAAACCCTTCGAGTGGTTCGCGAAGGGCTACGTGACGATCTTCCGTTCGATCCCGCTGGTGATGGTGCTGCTGTGGTTCTTCCTGATCGTGCCGCAAGTGCTGCAAAACGTGCTCGGTTTGTCGCCGGATATCGACATTCGCCTCGCGTCGGCCATGGTCGCTTTCTCGCTGTTCGAGGCGGCGTACTATTCGGAGATCATCCGCGCCGGCATTCAGTCGGTGCCGCGCGGGCAGGTCAACGCGGCGTTCGCGCTCGGCATGAGCTACTCGCAGGCCATGCGTCTGATCGTGCTGCCGCAGGCGTTCCGCGCAATGGTGCCGCTGCTGCTCACGCAGGGTATCGTACTGTTTCAGGATACGTCGCTCGTCTACGTGATCAGCCTCGCCGACTTCTTCCGCACGGCCACGAATATTGGCGACCGTGACGGTACGAATGTCGAGATGGTACTGTTCGCGGGCGCGTGTTATTTCGTGATCTGTGTGGTCGCGTCGAGCCTCGTCAAAGGTCTTCAGAAAAAGGTCGCAAGATGATCTCTATCAAGAATGTTTCGAAGTGGTACGGCCAGTTTCAAGTGCTGACCGACTGCACGACGGAAGTCAAAAAGGGTGAAGTGGTGGTGGTGTGCGGGCCGTCGGGCTCGGGCAAGTCCACGCTGATCAAAACCGTCAACGGCCTCGAGCCGTTCCAGAAGGGCGAGATCGTCATCAACGGGCAGTCGCTCACCGACAAGAAAACCAATCTGTCGAAGCTGCGTGCCAAGGTCGGCATGGTGTTCCAGCACTTCGAGCTGTTCCCGCATCTGTCGATCGTGCAGAACCTCACGCTCGCCCAGGTGAAGGTGCTCGGCCGCTCGAACGACGAAGCCACGGCGAAAGGGCTGAAGCTGCTCGATCGCGTCGGCCTGCGTGCGCATGCGGACAAGTTTCCTGGCCAGTTGTCGGGCGGTCAGCAGCAGCGCGTGGCGATTGCGCGCGCGTTGTCGATGGACCCGATCGCCATGCTGTTCGACGAGCCGACCTCGGCGCTCGATCCGGAAATGATCAACGAAGTGCTCGACGTGATGGTCGAACTCGCTCAGGAAGGCATGACCATGATGTGCGTGACGCACGAAATGGGCTTCGCGAAGAAGGTCGCGCACCGCGTGATCTTCATGGACAAGGGCTTGATCGTGGAAGACGACCGCAAGGAAGACTTCTTCGCCAATCCGAAGTCGGATCGCGCGAAGGACTTTCTGGCGAAGATTCTGCACTGAGTTTGTTCCAGGGCGGCGCCGTTCAGACGGCGTCGCGCGGGCAGAAAAAAGCCGCTTCGGAAGAAGCGGCTTTTTCGTTTCTGGCGATTCGATTCGAGCGAATGCTCGCGTGATTCAATGACTCAGGATTCGAACGCAGCGGCGTCGTCTGCCGCTTCGAGGTCGACCTCGGCTTCTGCGTCGGGTAACGCTTCAATCGATGCCGCGATCGTGGTCGCCGAAGCCGACGCATCCAAAGCCGGATTGCGCAGCTTTTCCAGCACCGAAGCCGGCACCGGCACATTGACGCGCCCGATCACGTCGCCATGCTGGAACATCATCAGGTCGCCCGGCTCGAAGGCGGTCCAGACTTCGTTGTCGGTGAGGGGCTTGGTGGCGATCACCGCGACGCGGTCTTCGGGCGTCGTGTATTTGGCGAAATCGATCGACACGTCCGCGTCGACCAGATGCGCGGTGGAAAACGGCCAGCGCCGCACGATGTAATGCAGATGCGTGGAGCAATGCGCGAACAGCGCCTGGCCATTCGACATCAGGAAATTGAACACGCCGAACTGCGTGATTTCGCGCGTGAGGGTTTCGAGCGCGGCAAACAGTTCGTCGAGCGGCGGCTGTTGCGCGCCGGGAAAAGCCTTGCGCAAGCCTTCGAGCAGCGCGCAGAAAGCGAGCTCGCTGTCGGTCGTGCCGACCGGCTGATACACGCCCGTCAGTACCGGCGAATAATCCTTGAGGTCGCCGTTGTGCGCGAAGATCCAGTGGCGTCCCCACAGTTCGCGCATGAACGGGTGGCAGTTTTCCAGCAGGATGTGCCCTTGCGTCGCCTTGCGAATATGCGCGATCGTGTTCTTCGATTTGATCGGGTAGCGCTTGACCATCTCGGCGATCGGCGAGGTGGCCGACGATTGATGGTCGATGAACAGGCGGCAGGCTTTGTCTTCAAAGAAGGCGATGCCCCAGCCGTCGGCGTGGTGATCGGTGACGCCGCCGCGCGCCGCAAAGCCGGTGAACGAGAACGTGACGTCCGTTGGCGCGGCGCAGTTCATTCCGAGAAGTTGGCACATGTTGCGGGTAAGCCTGTGAACGGGGCGAGCCGTTACAATGATGATTTTCCAAGCATATCACCGAGCCAGAAACGCCAAATAGCAAAATTGACGTGTGTTTATGCCGCAACGTTGCGGTTTGACCGCATAGATTGGCTTTTGTCGTCGAATCTCGTCCCCCGCCGCCATGACCGCTTCCAACGCTTCTCTCGACTCCATCACGCTCGCCCGCCCGGACGACTGGCACCTGCACGTCCGCGACGGCGCGATGCTAGCCGCCGTGTTGCCGGACACCGCGCGCCAGTTCGGCCGCGCGATCATCATGCCGAACCTGAAGCCGCCGGTCACGACCACCGCGATGGCGCAGGCGTATCGCGAGCGGATCGTCGCCGCGATTCCCGCAGGCGCAAAATTCGAACCGCTGATGACGCTGTACCTGACCGACAACACGCCGCCCGACGAAATCCGCCGCGCGCGAGAAAGCGGCTTCGTGCATGGTGTGAAGCTGTATCCGGCGGGCGCGACGACCAACTCGGACGCGGGCGTCACCGACATCATGGAGTGCGCCAAGACGCTCGAGGTGATGCAGGAGTTGGGCATGCCGCTGCTCGTCCACGGCGAGGTGACGGATTCGTCGATCGATCTGTTCGATCGCGAGAAAGTGTTCATCGACCGGGTCATGACGCCGCTGCGCCGCGCGTTTCCGGCGCTGAAGGTAGTGTTCGAGCACATCACCACGAAAGATGCAGTCGACTATATCCGCGAGGCCGGCGTGGCGCCGGAACTGCTGGGTGCGACGATCACGGCGCATCACCTGCTGTACAACCGCAACGCGATTTTCCAGGGTGGCATTCGGCCGCATTACTACTGCCTGCCGGTGTTGAAGCGCGAGACGCATCGCGTGGCGCTGGTCGAGGCGGCGACCTCGGGCAATCCGCGCTTCTTCCTCGGCACGGACAGCGCGCCGCATCCGAAGGGGCTGAAAGAGCACGCGTGCGGCTGCGCGGGTTGCTACACGGCGCTGCACGCTTTGGAACTCTATACGGAAGCGTTCGACAAGGCCGACGCACTGGACAAGCTCGAAGGCTTCGCGAGCTTTTTCGGCGCCGATTTTTATGGCCTGCCGCGTAGTGCGGACAAGGTCACGCTGCGTCGTGAGGAATGGACTCTGCCGGCCGAACTGCCGGTCGGCGATACGCCGGTCGTGCCGTTGCGCGGCGGCGAGTCGATCGGCTGGCGCCTGGTTTAAGGCATCAGCAAGATGCAGGCGTATGAGGCGGAGCTGCCGGGCTTCGCTGCAATCGACTGGTCGAAGCCGTGGTTCGCGCCGTTCGCCCAACGCGGCAAGCGCTGGCAGCAAGCTGCGCTGACGAGCTATGAGGCGTTGCTCGCCGCAATGAACGCCGACGCCGGCGAGATGCGGCAGATCACCGGCCGCGGCCAGCGCCTTGCGTTCATCGCGCAGGACGATCTGCCGCCCGGCGCGGCGTACGAAGCGCATATCGCGTCGACCGGCTGCGTGCCGACGCGCCACAATCTGCACGACTTCTTCAATGCATCGATGTGGTTCGCCTTTCCACGCATCAAGGCGGCGTTGAACGCGCGGCAGTCGGCCGCCATTGATGTGTTGGGCATCGGTCCGACCCGCGGCGGCGTGCGCGATACGCTGACCTTGTTCGACGAGAACGCGCTGCTGTTCCCTTGCGCGGATCCCGCTTTGAGCGCGGCTTTGCGTGGCTTCGACTGGCACGCGCTGCTGGTGGCTCGGCGCGAAGCATGGGGCGCGAGTTGTGAGGTGCGCTGCTTCGGTCATGCGTTGATGGAAAAGCTGATCGCGCCGTTCAAGGCCTGCACGGGGCACGCGTGGATCGTCGATGTGCCCGCCGCGTATTTTGAGTGGGACGCTGTGAAGCGGGATGCGTGGCTGGACGAATCCGTCGCCGCCGCGCTGCTCAACACCGATGCGCTGACGAGCCGCATGTTCGCGCCGTTGCCCGTGCTGGGCATTCCGGGTTGGTGGCAGGAGAACGACTCGCCCGCGTTTTACGACGACACTTCCGTGTTTCGCACAGGACGGCGCGCGCGTTGAGCGCGCTGAGCTGCGTTCCAAGATCCCTTGGTCGTTCGGCTATTTGAACGGTAGATCCGGCTTGCAGCGCCCGCAGGTGTTAAAATCCGCACCAGCAAAGCGGGCCAGGCAGTCGCGGCCTTTGCGGCTTCGGCCAAAGAGGGCGAGGAAAGTCCGGACTCCACAGGGCAGGGTGATGGCTAACGGCCATCCGTGGCAACACGCGGAACAGGGCAACAGAAAGCAAACCGCCGATGGCCCGGCGCAAGCCGGGATCAGGTAAGGGTGAAACGGTGCGGTAAGAGCGCACCGCGGCTGCTGCGAGGCAGACCGGCACGGTAACCTCCACCCGGAGCAATTCCAAGTAGGCAGGCTAGCATCTTCGAGATGCAGGACGGGGCCCCTGTCACGTCTGCGGGTAGGAAGCTTGAGCGCGTCAGCAATGGCGCGCCTAGAGGAATGGCTGCCACGCGCGTCGCGTCTTCGGACGTTGCGCGTGCACAGAATCCGGCTTATCGGCTTGCTTTGCCACCCAACAAAAAATGCCGGCGTCCAGATGGACGCCGGCATTTTCTTTTTGTGCGTGACGCGCGCGCTGTGGGGCGCTCGGGCTCGCGCCGCAGCACGCGCAAGGCCGCGTTCAGCCCGCGACGATGTCGAACGAGTGCGTCAGCTCAGCCGTCTTGGCGATCATGATCGACGCCGAGCAGTATTTGTCGTGTGACAGGTTGATCGCGCGTTCCACGGTGGCCGGGTTCAGATTCTTGCCCGTCACGGTGAAGTGAAAGTGGATCTTGGTGAACACTTTCGGATCTTCGCTGGCGCGTTCGGCCTTCAGCGTCACCGAGCAATCGCTGATTTCCTGACGGCTTTTCTTCAGGATCATCACGACGTCGTAGGCGGTGCAGCCGCCCGTGCCGAGCAAAACCATTTCCATCGGACGCGGCGCGAGGTTGCGGCCGCCGCCTTCAGGCGCGCCGTCCATTGCCACCAGATGGCCGCTGCCCGTCTCGGCTGCGAACGCCATCCCGTCTTGCCCCATCCAGCTCACTTTGCATTCCATGCTGTGCTCCACCGCGCTTTGCCATATCGAGACGGCATTGTAGCCCGGTGTTTGAGTGTCCGCCCGAGGCGACTTTTGCCGCAAGTTATGCGTGATGTCGGCTTGCGTGTTGCGCTGCGGCATGTTCAGCCGATTCGGGAATGCCCTGACAGATTTAGGGGTTTTACTCTAGATGATGTCTTGGCGTGCTGCCGTTCCTGCAAGCTTTAGCCATTGATTAAAAAGGATATTTTACATTTCAAGGTCGATAAGTGCGGTTGCCACATTATGAAATCGCATTTCGCAATGCAAATGTTCTTGCGTCGCACAAGGTGGACTCATATAATCCGTTTTGTCTCCTCCACCTCCTCCTTTGGTGGATTAAACCCGAACCGCTCGTTCGGGTTTTTTTTCGCCCGCGCTCCGTCGGCGCCCGGCCGATTCACGTGCGAAAGACCGCCAGATCACGCTCCCGACTGCCGGATTGCCGCGAAATCTCGCGCAGCTCCCGTACGTTTTGACTTGCCGTAGCAAATTCCTTTATAATTCAGGGCTTTTCCGCATCCGCGCCCGCGGAGGAAGAACCAGGGAGAGCCTGCACGCGCCTCGATGCGCACACTACAAGCAGGAAAAAACACATTGGGCGCAGCAATTTTTTTGGATCGATCATGAAGACGTTTTCCGCAAAAGCCCATGAGGTTACGCGTGAATGGTACGTGATTGACGCGACGGATAAGGTTCTCGGGCGTGTCGCCAGCGAAGTGGCACACCGTCTTCGCGGCAAGCACAAGCCTGAATTCACTCCGCACGTCGACACCGGTGATTTCATCATCGTTATCAACGCCGGCAAGCTGAAGGTCACGGGCAACAAGGCTACTGACAAGAAGTACTATCGCCACTCGGGCTACCCGGGCGGTATCTATGAAACGACGTTCGGCAAGATGCAAGAACGCTTCCCGGGCCGTGCGCTCGAGAAAGCGGTCAAGGGCATGCTGCCGAAGGGCCCGCTCGGCTACGCGATGATCAAGAAGCTGAAGGTCTACGCTGAAGCAACGCATCCGCATTCGGCGCAACAGCCGAAAGCGCTCGAGATCTAAGGGGAGCCCACATGATCGGTAACTGGAATTACGGCACGGGCCGCCGCAAGAGCGCCGTCGCACGCGTCTTCATCAAGGCAGGCAAGGGCGATATCGTTGTGAACGGTAAGCCTATCGCCGATTACTTCTCGCGCGAAACGTCGCTGATGATCGTGCGTCAGCCGCTGGAACTCACGAACCACGGCGTCACGTTCGACATCAAAGTCAACGTGACGGGTGGCGGTGAAACGGGTCAAGCCGGTGCGGTTCGCCACGGCATCACCCGCGCGCTGATGGACTACGACGCAACGCTGAAGCCGGAACTGTCGAAGGCTGGCTTCGTTACGCGTGACGCTCGTGAAGTCGAACGTAAGAAGGTCGGCTTCCACAAGGCACGTCGCAGGAAGCAATTCTCGAAGCGTTAATCGCTTCGGGTGCGAGCCGGCTTTCGGGCCGGAGCGCTGCAAAAGCCGCCAACGCTTTCGCGAAGGCGGCTTTTTTCATGGGTTCGCGCCTCGGTGCGGTTCAGTGTTGCCGCAACGAACTCGTCGTCAAAGCGGCGAGATATCCCGCTCAGCCGGGCTGGTGGCGGCAGAACGCGCCGTCCATCGATTTTCAGGAAGAACCCATTGATTTTGTGGGCTTCAGCACGATATCGAGATCAGCCCTACAATAGCGGTTAGAAGCTTTTTGGAGAGTTCGAATGAACGCAGTCACCGATACACCCGTGACCGAGATGCCCGCCCCCTTCGTTTTTACCGACGCAGCGGCTGACAAGGTCAAGCAACTGATCGAAGAAGAAGGCAATGCGGACCTCAAACTGCGCGTTTTCGTGCAGGGCGGCGGCTGCTCGGGCTTTCAGTACGGTTTTACCTTCGACGAAGCCGTCAACGAAGACGACACCGTCATGAACAAGAGCGGCGTCCAGCTGCTGATTGATTCGATGAGCTACCAGTATCTGGTGGGCGCTGAGATCGATTACAAGGACGACATCAACGGCGCGCAGTTCGTCATCAAGAACCCGAATGCTACGACCACCTGTGGTTGCGGCTCGTCGTTCTCGGTGTGATGGCCGGTTGAGCGAAAGCATGTGAGAAACGGGGCTTCGGCCCCGTTTTTTATTGCCTGCGCCTTGGATCTCCCAAGGTGATCAGCGTGGATAGATCGCCCCGAGTACGCGCTCGGCCGACGCGCCCGTGACCGCGGGCAGATTGCCCGGCAGACGCGCCACGCAGCGCATTGCAAGCCAAGCGAACGCCAGCGGCTCGACCTGGCTCGGCGGCACGCCGAGCGCATCGGTCGTCATCACGGGAACGCCGCTGACGCCGCTGTCCTCCAGTGCCTGCTGCAGCGCCTTCAGGATCTCCGGATTACGCGCGCCGCCGCCGCAGACATAGACCGCTCTCGCATCCGACGCGTGCCGCTCGATTTCGCGCGCGACTGTCACTGCGGTGAGCGCAACCAGCGTCGCTTGCACGTCGGCGGGGTCGAGCCCGGCGAACGGCTGTAGCTTCGCATCGAGCCATTCCGCATTGAACAGGTCGCGGCCAGTGCTCTTCGGCGGCTGTTGGGCGAAAAAGGGCTCGTCGAGCAAGGCGTTCAGCAGCGTGCGATCCACCTGGCCGCCCGCCGCGAAATGGCCGTTCTCGTCGAAGGGTTTGCCGAGATGGCGCTGCGCCCATTCGTCGAGGAGCGCGTTGGCCGGCCCGCAGTCGAAGCCGCGCACGCTGCCGGTCGCGTTCAGGATCGTGATATTGCTGATCCCGCCGAGATTGCAGACCACCCGCGTTTCGTTCTTCGCGCCGAACACCGTGGCGTGAAAAGCCGGCACGAGCGGTGCGCCCTGGCCGCCGGCCGCGACGTCGCGGCTGCGGAAATCGGCGATTACGTCGATATGCATCATTTCCGCGAGCAGCGCCGGGTTGTTGATCTGCCGCGTATAACCCTTTTCCGGCCGATGTCGCACCGTCTGCCCATGCACGCCGATCGCACGCACTTCAGCGGCGGGCACGCGGCTGCCGTGCAGCAGTTCGTGGCAGCACACCGCGTAACGCGTGGCGAGCGCGTTGGCGGCCAGCGCCTCGCGCTCGATCTCGTTGTCGCCCGGTTGCTGGAGCGCGAACAATGCGTCGCGCAGGCCCGCGGCAAAGCCGACAAACGCCTCGGCCAGCACTACCGGTGGCTTCCCTTGCGCGAACTTGACGGCCACGCCATCCACGCCGTCCATGCTGGTGCCGGACATTAATCCAAAGTAGACGCCGTCTGCGGGGTCTTGCGCCACGTTGCTGCTCCTCTCGATGGTTCGTTGCGATCCGTTGTAGCAGATTATCGGGCGAAGCGCGGTCGAATATAAAGCGTCGCGACGCCGGCGGCGGGCCGCCGAACGCGGAAAATCGCGCGTCGGCGGGGCGCTTGCGGCTGCGTCAGTGGGCGCGGCGGCGCGCATCTATGGGACAATCTCCTTTTTTCGCGACTTCACGTTTCCAGCATGAGCACCGAGTCCACTAAGCCCAGCCCCGCCTTCCCGATCACCGACGAAGTCCGTCACGCCCTCGCGGTCACCAAACGCGGTGTCGACGAACTGCTGATCGAAGACGAATTCGCGCAAAAACTCGCGAGGAGCGCGGCGACTGGCAAGCCGCTGCGCATCAAGCTCGGGCTCGATCCGACCGCGCCGGATATCCACATCGGCCATACGGTCGTGTTGAACAAGATGCGCCAGTTGCAGGATCTCGGCCATACGGTGATTTTCCTGATCGGCGATTTCACCTCGCTGATCGGCGATCCGTCGGGCCGTAACGCCACCCGGCCACCACTCACGCGCGAACAGATCGAATCGAACGCGAAGACGTATTTCGAGCAGGCCGCGCTCGTGCTCGATCGCGACAAGACCGAGATCCGCTACAACAGCGAATGGTCGATGCCGCTCGGCGCCGACGGTATGATCAAGCTCGCGTCGCGCTACACGGTGGCGCGGATTCTCGAGCGCGAAGATTTCACCAAGCGTTTTCAAGGTGGCGTGCCGATCTCGATTCACGAGTTCCTGTACCCGCTGATGCAGGGCTACGACTCGGTCGCGCTGAACGCGGACCTCGAACTCGGCGGTACGGACCAGAAGTTCAACCTGCTGGTGGGCCGCGAGCTGCAGAAGCAATACGGCCAGGAACAGCAGTGCATTTTGACGATGCCGCTGCTCGAAGGGCTGGACGGCGTCGAGAAGATGTCGAAGTCGAAGAACAACTACATCGGCATCAGCGAAAAGCCGACCGACATGTTCGGCAAACTGATGAGCATTTCCGACGTGCTGATGTGGCGTTACTTCGAACTGCTGTCGTTCCGTCCGATGGACGAAATCGCCGGCTTCAAGAAGGAAATCGAAGCGGGCCGCAATCCGCGCGATTTCAAGGTGATGCTCGGCCAGGAAATCGTCGCGCGCTTCCACTCGCAAGCTGATGCCGAGCGCGCGCTGGATGACTTCAACCATCGCGCAAAGGGCGGCGTGCCGGACGATATTCCGGTCGTGACGCTTGCGGGCGCGCCGCTCGCGATCGGCCAGTTGCTCAAGCAGGCTAACCTCGTGCCGTCGACCAGCGAAGCGCTGCGCAACATCGAGCAGGGTGGCGTGAAGATCGATGGCGCGACCGTGTCCGACAAGGGCCTGAAAGTCGAAGCCGGCGAATATGTCGTGCAGGTCGGCAAGCGCCGTTTTGCGCGCGTCACGTTGACGGCCTGATGCGCCGCACGTCGCAACCGGAGTCGCGCCGATGATCGCGCTGATCCAGCGCGTGCGGCGCGCGGAAGTGCGCGTGGCGGACCGCGTAACCGGCGCGATCGAAGCTGGCCTGCTCGCGCTCGTCTGCGCCGAACGCGGCGACACGGATGCGGCCGCCGACCGGTTGCTCGCCAAGGTGCTCGGCTATCGCGTCTTCAGCGATGCCGCCGGCAAGATGAATCTCTCCGTGCAAAATCTCGACGGCGCCAGCCGCGCGGGCGGTTTGCTGCTCGTGTCGCAGTTCACGCTGGCCGCGGACACCAACAGCGGCCTGCGTCCGAGCTTTACGCCGGCCGCGCCGCCCGATGAAGGCAAGCGCCTCTTCGATTACTTCGTCGCGGCCGCGCGGGCGAAGCATCCGATCGTCGAGACCGGCGAATTCGGCGCGGACATGCAGGTGTCGCTCGTCAACGACGGGCCGGTCACGTTCTGGCTGCAAACGAACGCCTGATTTTTGTCCTTCCATGCGCGCCGTGGTGCGCGCATCCATCCTCCAGCCGCTTTTGCGACAATAACGGCTCGGCATAACCGGCTAATGGCGCCCACTTTCATTCCATGACGACGCAGATTCTGTTCATCCGACACGGCGAGACCGACTGGAACCGCATCAAGCGCATTCAAGGTCACATCGACATTCCGCTCGCCACGACAGGGCTGGCTCAGGCGCAGCGCCTTGCGCGCCGCATGGCCGACGAGGCGAAGCAGGGCGCACGGCTCGACGCGATCTATTCGAGCGATCTGCAACGCGCGCAGCAAACCGCCCAGCCGATCGCCGATGCGCTCGGCTTGCCGCTGCAGTTGCGCGAAGGCCTGCGCGAGCGTTCCTACGGAGCGTTCCAGGGCCACGACAGCGACGAGATCGCCCTGCGTTTCCCCGATGAATACGCGCACTGGCAAACGCGTGACGCGGGCTTCGCGCCGCCGGAGGGCGAGTCGCAACGCACGCTCTACCATCGCGTGCTGCACGCGATCGAACCGCTGGTCGCCGCGCATCCCGGTGGACGGATTGCCTGCGTCGCGCACGGCGGCGTGCTTGATTGCGTGCGACGTTTTGCCTGTGGCTTGCCGCTCGATGCGCCGCGTGACTATCCGCTGCTGAACACGAGCGTGAACACGGTGAATTTCGACAATGGCAAGGCGACGATCGTGTCGTGGGCGGATGTTTCGCATCTCGATGCGCCGAGTGCGGATGATAGTTTCAAGAAGGTGCCGGAGCCGGGGCGTTGATTGGCGCGAGCCGACTACGGGCGTGAACACGCTAGATGCCGATAGTGGCAAAGCGACGTTCGTATTGTGGGCGAACGTCTCGCACCTCGATGCGGCGGGTGCCGGCGACAGTTTCAAGACGGTGCCGGAACCGGGGCGTTGGTTGACGCGGACCGATAGTGCGGCGCGAGTTTGAGCGGTTGACTCGGACCCTTCGCCCGCGTTCCGCGCATTCGCGCCGCCGACGTTTGGCGTGACAGTTTGTGTACGAGCCCTGAGCGGTTCGCGTACCTGACGACTGACGCGGCGATTTGCACGCATACTCGCGCGGCTCGAATAACTGACGTTTGATTGGGCGGCTTGCGCGCGTACGAGCGCCGTCGCTCGCGTTACTCCGGCTCGCGTACACCTGCAGCCACACGGCGCCGGGCCCGTTTCGACACACCATTCACCAGCGCCCAACGAATGACAGGCGCCACCAACCGCACACCCGGCCTCGCCATCGCACGGCGAAGCGCCGCGTAGCGCTGAAATCCCAACATCGCCTGTGCCCAATCGGGCAGCAGATCGACACCTGCGTTGAACATCAACACGCCGGCCGGTCGCATCGAAACGCTCGGGGCGGGCGCTGTCATCAGAACCCTCACGACTTCGCGCGTGCGTTCGCTGGCCACAAGCCCGGGCTTCATCGCGAGCAGGTAAGCGTCGATCTCGGCTCGCGAGCGCGGAATGTCCGACGCGCCGAGCATCTCGGCAATGCGCGCGGTCTCCGCGAAATACTGATCCTGCGCGGCAACGGGCAGCGACGGATTCACATAGCGCAAGTGCGCGGTCATGAAGCTCGACACTTCGGCGACATGCACCCACGTCAACAGCGCGGGTTCGCTTGCGCGATAGGGCTGGCCGTCAGGCGCGACGCCGCTGACACCGAGATGAATGCGCTTCACACGTTCGACCAGCGCTAGCGCGTCGTGCCGGCTGCCGTACGTCGTGCCCGCGATGAAAGTCGCGGTGCGGCGCAGGCGGCCGAGAATGTCGGTGCGAAACGTCGAATGGTCCCACACGCCGGCGAGCGCCAGCGGATGCAACGCTTGCAGCAATAGCGCGCTGATGCCGCCCGTCATCATCGACGTGAAATCGGCGTGGACTTTCCAGCACACCGAGTCCGGCCCGAACAGGCCGGGGTCGCCCGGAGGCGACAAGTAGTCGAGCGTGGGACCGCTGCCGCTTGTCAGATGCGTAACCCCGGCGGCCAGCTTCGAGCGAAGCCTGTGGGTGAGAAGCTGCGAGAGACTGCTGGAAGAGTTGGGTTGCCTGGTTTGGTCGGACATCCTGATTCGGTCTCGCGCTGTGTGTATCGGCTCAGGTTGCGGCCGTATCCCACAGACCGGGCAGGCCGCTCGACGAGTCGGGCGCGGCGAGGCCGAAATGCCGGTACGTCAGCATCGTGGCGACGCGGCCGCGTGGCGTGCGTTGCAGGAAGCCTTGCTGGATCAAATAAGGCTCGAGCACGTCTTCAATCGTGTCGCGTTCTTCGCCGATCGCCGCGGCCAGATTGTCGACGCCGACCGGGCCGCCGTCGAACTTGTGCAGGATCGCCTCGAGCAGTTTGCGGTCCATCAGGTCGAAGCCGACCGCATCCACGTCGAGCATCTTGAGCGCGGCGTCGGCCACTTGCGCGGTGATGTTGCCGTCGGCCTTCACTTCGGCGAAGTCGCGCACGCGCCGCAGCAAGCGGTTCGCGATCCGCGGCGTGCCGCGCGCGCGCTTGGCGATCTCGAACGCGCCGTCCGGATGGATCTGCGCATGGAGCAGCGACGCCGAACGCGTGACGATGCGCGCCAGTTCCTCGGCGTTATAAAACTCGAGCCGCGCCACAATGCCGAAGCGGTCGCGCAACGGGTTGGTCAGCATGCCCGCGCGCGTGGTCGCGCCCACCAGCGTGAACGGTTGCAGGTCCAGCTTCACGCTACGCGCGGCCGGACCTTCGCCGATCATGATGTCGATCTGATAATCCTCCAACGCCGGGTACAGAATTTCTTCGACGACCGGCGAGAGCCGGTGAATTTCGTCGATGAACAGCACGTCGTTGGCTTCGAGATTGGTGAGCAGCGCGGCGAGGTCGCCGGCGCGCTCGAGCACCGGCCCCGACGTTTGCCGCAGATTGACACCCATTTCCCGCGCGATGATGTGCGCGAGCGTGGTTTTGCCGAGGCCTGGCGGCCCGAACAGCAAGACATGGTCGAGCGATTCGGAACGGCGCTTGGCGGCCTCGATAAAGATTTCCAGCTGGCCGCGCACTTTTTCCTGCCCGACATATTCTTCGAGCTGGCGCGGACGCAACGCGCGCTCGAACGCTTCTTCGTTCGGCGAGACGGGCGTGGCCGCGATGATGCGCTCGGCGGCGAGTTTGTCGGTTTCGATCATGCGTTCATTGTACCGCGAGCCGCCCGCCGCGAAACTCGGCCGAATGGCCAGGGTGCGCGGCTCGCAGCCGTGTGCGAAGCTTCAGCCATCGCATGCACGTCGAAACGAGGGACGAGCGTCAGCCCTTGGACAGCGCCTTCAACGCGAGCTTGATGCCCTCGGAAACGCCGGTTCCCGCCGGCACGTTTTTGACGGCGGCCAACGCTTCCTTTTCGGAGTAACCCAATGCGAGCAGTGCGTTCAGGATGTCGGAGGCGTGGTCGGATGCCGACGCCGCGCCCGCCATCGCGCCCAGATCGGCGCCGATCTTGCCCTTCAATTCGAGGAGCAGGCGCTCCGCCGTCTTCTTGCCGATGCCCGGCACGCGCGTCAGACGCGCCGCGTCCTGCATCGTGACGGTCTGCGCGAGTTCGTGCACGCTCATGCCCGACAGCACCGCCAACGCCATGCGCGCACCGATGCCGGAAATTTTCAGCAGTTCGCGGAACGTCGAGCGTTCGTCGGCGGTGCCGAATCCGTATAGCAGGTGCGCGTCTTCACGCACGATCATCTGCGTGAGCAACACGACGCGTTCGCCGGTGGAGGGCAGGTTGTAGAACGTGCTCATCGGCACATCGACTTCGTAACCGACGCCGTTGCAGTCGACGAGCAGATGCGGCGGGTTTTTTTCCAGCAGAACGCCGGCAATGCGACCGATCATGGCGAATTCAATCCTGAGAGAAAGGGCGAGTGTAGCGCAGCAAATGAGTGACGAGTGGCCCGCGAGTTACGCGTAATCGCGGTTGACCCGCGCGAGGCTGCCCCATAGACTGAGATCCCTTTTGGCGGGTTCTCATCCCACTCACCCAGAAGGAGCTTTCATGCTGAGCCTCACCACTCTCGCGCTGTTTGCCGGCGCGTGTCTCGCGTTGACCGCCACGCCCGGCCCCGACATGTTGCTGATTGCCTCGCGCAGTGTGAGCCAGGGGCGTTCCGCGGGCTTTGCGTCGCTGGCGGGCATTCTGGTCGGCACGTATTGTCATGCGTTGGCCGCGGCGTTCGGGTTGTCGCAACTCTTTCTGGCCGTGCCCATGGCATACGATGCGGTGCGTTTCGCTGGCGCCGCGTATCTGCTCTATCTCGCCTGGAAAACATTCCGCGCGCAGGGCACGGTGCTCGCGCCGAATGCGTCGATGAGCCGTTATCCGGTTGGCCGCATTTTCCGCCAGGGCCTCTTCACCAATCTGCTGAATCCGAAAGTCGCGCTGTTCGTGCTCGCGCTGTTTCCGCAATTCGTGCGGCCCGAAGTCGGGTCGGTCGCCTTCCAGATCATGGTGCTGGCCACCGTGCTGAACCTGATCGGCTTCTGCGTGAATGGCGCGGTGATCCTGATGGCGAGCAAGCTGAGCCGCAAGCTATCGGCGGGGCAGCGGCCGTCGCGGCTGCCGCAGTATCTGCTGGGGACGGTGTTCGCGGGATTGGCCTGCCGGCTTGCGCTTGCTGGTCGAAATTGATCGGGGCGGCTGCGCCGTTGCGTACCAGCTTGCGTGAGCCGTGAGCCGTGAGCCACGAACCACGAACCACGAACCACGAACCACGAACCACGAACCACGAACCACGAACCACGAGTCGCGAGCCATGAGGCATGACACGCACGCGCGGCACAAAGGCGGCCAACGGGCCGCGTTTGCCACGCTATCCGACCAACCGTCCTCGCCTCACGCGTAGCCCCTTCTTCGCCAGCGAAGGCGCGATGCCGCCCAACGTACTCAGCGTCGTGCCGCCGTGCGCGTGGCAGATCGCCATGCCGAGCGCGTCGGCGGCGTCGGTGCTGGGTACGCCGGAGAGATTGAGCAGGCGCACCACCATCTGCTGCATCTGCTCCTTGGTTGCGCGACCGTAACCCACCACGGCCTGCTTCAATTGCAGGGCCGTATATTCGGCGACCGGCACGCCGCCCGCGACCAGTCCGCAAATTGCCGCCCCGCGTGCCTGGCCGAGCAGCAAGGTGGATTGTGGGTTGACGTTGACGAACACTTTTTCAATCGCCGACTGATCCGGCGAATGCTGGCGGATCAATGTGGAGATGCCTTCGAAGATGGTGCCGAGGCGCGACGGCAGATCGGCGTCGGCGGTCTTGATGACGCCGCTCGCGACATAGCTGAGCGTGTGACCGCTTTGGTCGATCACGCCGAAGCCGGTCACACGCAGGCCGGGGTCGATGCCGAGAATTCTCATGAGGTGCCGCAAATGCGGTAAAAACCAGGTGCTTGCGATACTACAACACACGCGCCGCGTGGCGGTCGGCGCGCAGCGCTGTCGGCGGAATAAAAACTGCTGCGTGTGCTGCAAGGAGGCAAGCACACATGGAGCGCTATCGGAATCTCAGCGGCGACTCAGGCGTCGAGGCTTATGAAATCGGCGACGATTTTGTCGCGGTCCGCTTCAGGCACGGCGTGGTGTATTGGTACACCGAGGCGAGCGTCGGCGCACGGCATGTCGCCGCGCTCAAGCGTCTTGCGCGACGCGGGCAGGGACTCAGTACTTATATCAGCCAGCACGCGGACGTGAGCGGTGGCTACGCGAGAAAGGAACCGGACGACTGAGCGGCGCGAAAAGCGTGGCGTGGGCACGGCACAACCGGCACAAGCTGCACAACTGGCACGAACGGCACGAACGGCACACGCGGAACAAGCGCGACACCAAAGAAAACGGCCCGACGGAAAATTCCGCCGGGCCGTTTCTGTAAAGCTCAAATCTCACCAGCAGCCCGGTTTCACCAGGAAACAGACGCCGCTATTGAAACCCAAACCCCAACTCAATGCCGGAAGTGCCGCACCCCAGTCAGCACCATCGCGATATTGTGCTCATCCGCCGCGCTGACCACTTCATCATCGCGCATCGAACCGCCCGGCTGAATCACGCAGGTCGCGCCTGCCGCCACCACCACGTCGAGGCCGTCGCGGAACGGGAAGAACGCATCCGACGCCACCGCCGAACCGGCCAGCGTCAAACCGGCGTTCTGCGCCTTGATGCTGGCGATGCGCGCCGAGTCCACGCGACTCATCTGACCCGCGCCTACGCCGAGCGTCATGCCGTTGCCGCAGAACACGATGGCGTTCGACTTCACGTACTTCGCCACGCGCCACGCGAACAGCAGATCGTTCATTTCCTTCGGCGTCGGATGACGCTTCGTGACCACGCGCAATTCGCGCGGCTGCACGTTCTTCGAGTCGAGCGACTGCACCAGCAGGCCGCCGCCCACGCGCTTCAGATCAAACGCGTTGTGGCCTTCGCCCAGCGCGATTTCCAGCAGACGCACATTCTGCTTCGCCGCGAACACCTTGCGCGCTTCGGCGCTGAACGACGGCGCGATCAGCACTTCAACGAACTGCTTGGCCACGGCTTGCGCCGCTGCTTCGTCCACTTCGCGGTTGAACGCGATGATGCCGC
The DNA here is from genome assembly GCF_046030175.1 of Paraburkholderia sp. RL17-373-BIF-A. NCBI lineage: Bacteria > Pseudomonadati > Pseudomonadota > Betaproteobacteria > Burkholderiales > Burkholderiaceae > Paraburkholderia > Paraburkholderia sp. RL17-373-BIF-A. The sequence goes on along the minus strand of NZ_JARESO010000023.1, from coordinate 121,767 downwards.
CGAACGCCGAGGTCGGGTCGGTCTGGAACGCCTTCGCGTACGCTTCGTTGGCGTCCGCCCCGACTGCCACGCCGCACGGATTCGCGTGCTTGACGATCACGCAGGCCGGCACGTCGAAGGTTTTCACGCATTCCCACGCCGCATCGGAATCCGCGATGTTGTTGTACGACAGTTCCTTGCCTTGCAACTGGTGGTAGTTCGCCAGTGCGCCGGCCGGCACGCTCAGATCGCGGTAGAACGCGGCGCTCTGATGCGGGTTTTCGCCGTAGCGCAGGTCCTGCACCTTGTCGAACGCCAGGTTGAACGTCGCTGGATAAGCGTTGCGCGACGCGTGCTGCAGTTCGTCGGTCAGGCTTGTCAGGTAGTTCGTGATCGCGCCGTCGTATTGCGCGGTGTGGGCGAACACCTTGGTGGCGAGGCGGAAGTTCGTCTTGTACGACACGGCATTGCTGTGCGCGCGCATCTCGTCGAGCACGACCGCGTAGTCGGCCGGATCGACCACCACCGTCACGTCGCGATGATTCTTCGCGGCCGAACGCAGCATGGTCGGCCCGCCGATGTCGATGTTCTCGATCGCGTCTTCCAGCGAGCATTCTTCCTTCGACACGGTCTGCACGAACGGGTACAGATTCACGACCAGCAGATCGATGGTCGGAATGTCGTGCTTTTCAAGCGCCGCCATATGTTCCGGCAGGTCGCGGCGCGCGAGGATGCCGCCGTGCACCTTCGGATGCAGCGTTTTCACGCGCCCGTCCAGCATTTCCGGGAAGCCCGTGTAATCGGCGACTTCGGTGACGGAGAGACCCGCGTCCGCGAGCAGTTTCGCGGTGCCGCCGGTCGACAGGATCTTGACGCCGAGGTCCGACAGCGACTTGGCGAAGTCGACGATGCCGGACTTGTCGGAAACGGAGATGAGCGCTTGCTTGATCATGATGAAGACGAAAAGCCGAAGGGAAACGTGGCAGGGCGCGAGAAACTACAACGAATTACAACGGGCTACAGCAAACCGTGCTGTTGCAGCTTCTTGCGCAGCGTATTGCGGTTGATGCCGAGATACTCGGCGGCCAGCGACTGATTGCCGCCGGCCTGCTCGAGCACCACTTCGAGCAGAGGTTTTTCTACGCAGGAAATCACCATGTCGTAGACGTCGTGCGGATTGGAGCCGTCGAGATCCTGGAAATACATCCCCAGGCTGTCGCGGACAGATTGTTCGATATTGTTCTTGCTCATGCTGCTAGTCGGTCGGTATGGTCCGGCTCGCCGTTATTGTTGAGCGTTTCGTCGACGTAGACGAGGCGGTCGGAGATCGCCTTTTGTGCGTCGAAGAACTCGTTGACGGCGAGGAGTTGTTCGCGCGTGGTGTCCAGCGTATTCATGCGATGCCGGAACACGTTGGCGCCAGAAAGGCCGCGAGTGTACCAGCCGATGTGCTTACGCGCAGTGCGGACACCCGTAAATTCGCCGTAGAAAGCGTAGTGGTCTTCCAGATGCTCGTTCATCACCTGCTGGATTTCGTCGATGCGCGGCGGCGGCAGCAACTCGCCCGTTTGCAGGAAATGCTCGATCTCGCGGAACAGCCACGGGCGCCCCTGCGCCGCGCGGCCGATCATGATGGCGTCGGCGCCGGTGGCGGCCAACACCTCGCGTGCTTTTTGCGGCGACGTAATGTCGCCGTTGGCGACCACCGGAATGCGCACCGCCGCTTTCACCGCGGCGATGGTCTCGTATTCGGCGTCGCCGTGATACAGGTCGGCGCGCGTGCGGCCGTGCACGGTCAGCATCGAAATGCCGGCCGATTCGGCCAGACGCGCGACGTTCAGCGCATTCTTGTTCTCGCGATCCCAGCCCGTGCGGATCTTCAGCGTGACGGGCACCGCGTCGGGCCCGACGCCGACCGCGCCCACCACCGCCTCGACGATGCGCTGCACCAGCGGCTCGTTCTGCAACAGGGCTGAACCCGCCGCCACGTTGCACACCTTCTTGGCCGGGCAGCCCATGTTGATGTCGATGATCTGCGCGCCGTTCGCCACGTTGTAGCGGGCCGCTTCGGCCATCATGGCCGGATCGGCGCCGGCGATCTGCACGGCGATCGGCTCGACCTCGCCCGCGTGATTGGCGCGGCGCATGGTCTTCTCGCTTTTCCACAACTGCGCGTTCGAGGCGACCATTTCCGACACCGCATAGCCCGCGCCCAGCCGTTTGCACAGTTGCCGGAACGGCCGGTCGGTCACGCCGGCCATGGGCGCGACGAACAGGTTATTACGCAGATTGTGGGAGCCGAGAGTAGGCATAACGTGAGACGCGGTGGACGCGCGCGCGGCCGATTGGTCAATTTATGTCAATCGGAGCGTTGGCGAAATGCGAGAGAAAACCGCTATTTTAGCGTTAACGGATAGCCGGCACCCGACATGTGCCTGTCGTAACCCATTAAATCTTCTATGAAAGTGCGCCGATTCATAGAACCGGCGCTGCTCGCGAGGCACCTTTCGCGTGAGGCAAAAAGTCCGTGCGGCGCGAGCGGGCGGCGCGCCTAGCGGCGCTGTCCGAACATCATTTGCCGTGCCAGCGCGGTTTTCACGGGCGGCAGGAATTCGAGCGCGGTGAGGGCGAGGCCGCGCATGACCGCGAGCGGCGCGAAGTCGATGGTGAAAAGGCGCGCGAGCGTGTCGGTGGCGCCGATCGTCATGCGCCGGTCGAGCGCGCGGCGTTGCGCGAAAGTGGCTAGCGCGAGCGGGGTCGGACCTTCCGCCGACAAGGCATCGGCGAGCGCGTGGGCGTCGCGCAGACCCAGGTTCAGGCCCTGACCCGCCACCGGATGCAACGTCTGCGCCGCGTTGCCGATCGCGACGACGTGGCCATTCACCAGCGTTTCCACGGCGTTCAGTCCCAACGGGAACGACGCGCGTCCCTTGATGTGCGTAAAGCGGCCCATGCGGTCGCCGAACGCGGCGCCGAGTTCGCGCAGGAAGTCTTCGTCGGAAAGTTGCGCGCGGCGCGCAGCTTCCTCGGGCGCGCAGCACCAGACCAGCGCGTAGTCGGCGCCGCGCACGCCGCCCATCGGCAGCAATGCGATCGGGCCTTGCGACGTGAAGCGCTCCCACGCCACGTGCGGTTGCGGTGCGGATACAGTCACCGTGCCGACGAGTGCGGTCTGTCCATAGTCGCGCGTGCCGGTTTCGGCGACGCCGCTGCCAGCACGCCGTGCGGCGTCGCCGTCCCGGCCGGCTTGCCGATCAGCGCTTTTCGCCGCGCTGTCGGCGGCTTGACTGTGGGCATCGTCGGCGCCGTGGCCGGCTTGCCTGTCCGCACTCGTGCTGGCGCCTTTGACGGCGCGTTTGCCCGCCACTCGACCTGACGACTTCTGATCACCGAACAAACCGCCTTCGGCATTCACCAGAATGCGTGTGCGCAACTGACGCGTGACGCCCGCGGTTTCGATCGGCAGCGTGACGCCGTCGAGTTCCTGCGTCGGCGCCGCGGCGGAGGTGGAGCGGAACCAGTGCACCGAAGTCGCGTGCACCGCCTCGGCGAGGCCATGCACGATCGAGCCGTAGCGCAGCACGTAGCCGAGCGCCGGCAATCCGTGCTCGCCGTGATCGATCAGCGTGCGGCCGAAGTGGCCGCGCTGCGAGACGTGAATGCGGTGGATCGCGGTGGCGTCGGCAGGCCAGCGCAGCGGTTCCAGGATCATCCGGCTGCCGTGCGACACGGCGATGGCGCGCGGATCGGCGATCGAATCTTCCGGCTCGCGCGCGTCGACGAGCGCGATCTTCAGCGCCCGCGTCGCGCTGCGGCGCGCCAGCCAGCCGGCCAGCGCCAGCCCGACCGGACCGGCGCCGACGATCGTCACGTCGAAATCGAAGGGTTGGCCGGCCTTGGCGGGCTTCAGGATCACCGTCGACTGGGAAACGTCGTTCATTACGTGTTACTTCCTTGCGAGTTACTTCGCTGCTTCGTGGGCCGCGCGGGCTTCCTGCATCAGCGCCTCGATCTCGTCGGCGGCGACCGGCACGTCGCGCGTCATCAGTTCGCAACCGGTCGGCGTGACAATCGCGTCGTCCTCGATGCGGATGCCGATGTTCCAGTAGCGCTCGGGCACGCCTTCGGTCGGCCGGATATACAGGCCGGGCTCGATGGTCAGCGTCATCGACGCCTGCAGCGTGCGCCACGGCAGCGCGCCCGCTTCGTCGCGCGGCGCGCCGCGTTCGCGGTAGTCGCCGACGTCGTGCACGTCCATGCCGAGCCAGTGGCCCGTGCGGTGCATATAGAAGGGCGCGTAGGCGCGCTCGGCGATTACGTCGTCGACCGAGGCGAACTTTGCGCGCTCGATGATGCCGGTGTCGAGCAAGCCCTGCGACAGCACGCGCACGGCGGCCTGGTGCGGGTCGTCGAAGGTGGCGCCGGCGCGGGTGGCGTCGATCGCGGCCTGCTGCGCGGCCAGCACGATGTCGTACAGCTCGCGCTGCGCCGGCGTGAAGCGGCCGCTCGCGGGGAAGGTGCGGGTGATGTCGGAGGCGTAGCCGTCGAGTTCGCAGGCCGCGTCGATCAGGATCAGGTCGCCGTCCTGAGCAATCGCGTTGCCGGCCGGGTAGTGCAGCACGCAGGCGTTCGCGCCGGCCGCGACGATCGACGTGTAAGCCGGCGCCTGCGCGCCGAACTTGCGGAATGTGTAGAGCAGTTCGGCTTCGAGTTCGTACTCGCGCACGCCCGGACGGCAAGCGGCCATGGCGCGGCGATGCGCCTGGGCGGAAATCTGCCCGGCCCGGCGCATGATGGCGAGTTCGTGATCGTCCTTGATGAGCCGCATCTCGTCGAGCAACGGGATGAGATCGCACGCGGCCGCGGGCGCGGCGACACCGCCGCGGCTTTGCGCCCGCACCGCGTCGAGCCAGCCGCGCACCCGTTCGTCCAGTTGCGCCGAGGCGCCGAGCGCGTAATGCAGCGACGGCTTGTCGGCGAGCAAACGCGGCAGTTGCGTGTCGATTTCGCCGATGGCGAACGCGGCGTCGAACCCGAAGGCCGCGCGCGCGCCGTCCGGGCCGAAGCGGAAACCTTCCCACGTCTCGCGCTCGACGTTTTTCTCGCGGCAGAACAGCACCGAAGCCGGCTCGCCGGGCGCGGCGCTGGCGTCGAGCACCAGGAGTGCTTCAGGCTCGGTGAAACCGGTCAGGTAGTAAAAGTAGCTGTCGTGCCGGTAGGGATAGTCCGCGTCCCGGTTGCGCAACGCCTCCGGCGCGGTGGGGACGATGGCGACGCCGCCACCCGCTGCCCGCAGCGCGGCGAGTACGCGCTCACGGCGCGTGCGGTAGACGTCGATGGCGATGGTGGGTTCGGTCAGCTGGTTCATCGTGAGATTGTAGCGCCCATGCGCGGAGTTATTTTGCGCGGGATACTGGCGAAAGTGGCGGCAGACACGCGCGCGGCGCTGTTGCAATCCGTCCACAGCGAGTCCCCGTGCGGCTCGCGAAGCGTCGGCGTGACGCTTCTGAGCGCTCGTGAACGGCGCCAAGCACTTATACTTTCGCCGGATTCAGGAAAAGGCAGACGGTAATGATGAAACTCATCGGTTCGCTCGCCAGTCCCTTCGTGCGTAAAGCGCGGATCGTGCTGGCCGACAAGAAGATCGACTACGAACTGGTGCCCGAGAATGTCTGGGCGCCGGACACCCGCATTCACACCTTCAATCCGCTCGGCAAAGTGCCGTGCCTCGTAATGGAAGATGGCGAAGCGGTGTTCGACTCGCGGGTGATCTGTGAATACGTGGATACGCTGTCGCCGGTCGGCAAGCTGATTCCGCAGTCGGGACGCGAGCGTGTCGAGGTGCGCTGCTGGGAAGCGCTCGCCGACGGCGTGCTGGACGCGGCGGTGCTGATTCGCCTCGAAGGCACGCAGCGCGCGCCGGAGCAACGCGTGGACGCCTGGGTCGCGCGTCAGCAGCGCAAGATCGACGAAGCCCTGATCGCAATGGCACAGGGATTGGGCAGCAAGCCGTGGTGCGCGGGCAATCACTACACGCTCGCGGATATCGCGATGGGTTGCGCATTGGGTTATCTGGATTTCCGCATGCCGGAATTGAACTGGCGCGAACCGTATCCGAATCTGGACAAACATTTCCAGAAGCTCTCACTGCGTCAGTCGTTCATCGATACGATGCCGGCCGACTGAATAAGCGGCTAATTGGCCGCGAGGTGATGATGTTTTGAATAGCGTGGTCAGTAATATCGGGCAGTTTGCAAAATTGTGTCATTAAAGCTTCCAGAAACATGAATTAAAGCTTACGTTGTGGTAAAAATGCGCCTGCCCGTCAGGCGCATTTTTTTTGTCTGTCGCGTGGCGCAAATGTGTTCATGCAGGTTTATGCAATTTACATATCCGGCTTCTTTTGCCGACGGTATGAAACCGTTGCGAACGGGTGGTGCATTAAAAGCGCGCCGCTGAATTAATAACATCGCAGAGAGACTTCCACATGAAATCGTACCGCTTTGCCATTGCCGCTTCCGCCTGTGCTTTATTTGCGGCATGCTCGAATGTCAGCAACGTCGATCCGTCGGCGTTGATCAAGTCCGGCCAGATGGCTACTCAGGCTGCCACGCTGAGCGACGCCGACGTGCGCGCCCTGACCGACAAGTCGTGCGCGCAGCTGGACAGTGAAAACAAGATTGCCGCCGCGAACAGCAAGTACCAGAAGCGCCTGAACAAGATCGCCGCGCAACTGGGCGACAACATCAACGGCACGCCGGTGAATTACAAGGTGTACATGACCAAGGACGTCAACGCCTGGGCCATGGCCAACGGCTGCGTGCGCGTCTACAGCGGTCTGATGGACATGATGAACGACAACGAAGTGCGCGGCGTGGTCGGTCATGAAATGGGCCACGTGGCGCTCGGCCACACGAAGAAGGCGATGCAGGTCGCGTATGCGACTTCGGCGGCGCGTTCGGTGGCGTCGTCAGCGGGTGGCGTGGCGGGCGCGCTGTCCGGTTCGCAGCTCGGTGATTTTTCGGAGAAGCTGATTAACGCGCAATTCTCGCAAACGCAGGAAAGCGCAGCCGACGATTATTCGTTCGACGTGCAGAAAAAGAAGAATCTCGATCCGTCGGGATTGGTGACGGCATTCAACAAGCTCTCGGCATTGGACGGTGGTAAATCGAGCATGTTGAGTTCGCATCCGGCGTCGCCGGCGCGTGCGCAGCATATTCAGCAGCGTATTGCTTCGAACCAGTAAAGTTTGATAGGTACTAAAACGCGCGCTCGCGGTAATCCGCGGCGCGCGGTTTTTATTGCGGCGTTTTTTGTTGACTCGATTCACGCGCGCCGCTTTTCATATTGGCGACGCGCGATCGAGGCGGTTTAATCGCGGCTTATCGCTTGCCGTTGCGGCGCCGCGTAATGCCGGGGCCGAACGCAAAGCCGAACGCCAGCAGCAGCAAGGAAACCGCCAGCACGGTGTTATTGCCGCTCGTGATGTAAGGCGTCCTGCCCGCGGTGCCTTGCACGGTGACGTCGAGCGAGCCGATCGTGTACGGAGTGAGGCGTCCGAGCACCTTGCCGTTCGCATCGATCGCGGCCGTCATGCCGGTGTTGGTCGCGCGCAGCATCGGACGGCCGGTTTCCAGCGAACGCATGCGCGCGATCTGCAGATGCTGGTCGAGCGCAATCGTGTCGCCGAACCAGGCCAGATTGGTCGAATTGATCAGCACGCCGGCCGGCGTATCGCTTTCGCGGATGGTCCGCGCAATCTCTTCGCCGAAAATGTCCTCGTAGCAGATGTCCACGGCGACCGGCTGGTTATGCACGATGAACGGCTTCTGCACCGGCGCGCCACGGAAGAAATCGCCGAGCGGAATGCTCATCAGGTTGACGAACCAGCGGAAGCCCCACGGCACGAATTCGCCGAACGGCACGAGATGGTGTTTGTCGTAGCGGTACACATCGCGCGTGCCGGGCGTGACGCCGAACAGGCTGTTCGTATAGTCGATCACCTGGCCTTCCGGCGTGATGGTGCCCCCGATCGCGCCGAACAGGATCGCGGTGCCCGTCGAGTCCGAGAAGTTGCGCACCGCCGAGGCGAAGGGCGCCGGCAATTGCTGCGCAAGCACCGGTATGGCGGTTTCCGGCGTGACGATCAGATCGGCCGGCTTCGAGGTGATCATTTGCTGATACTGATCGATCGCGGCGCGCATGCCGGATTCCTCGAACTTCATTTCCTGTTTGACGTTCCCTTGCAGCAGGCGCACGGTCAGCGGCGCGTTGGCCGGCACGGTCCATTGCACGAGCGGCAGCAGCAGGCCGGCTGCGACCAGCGCCAGCGCGATTGCGCCCGGCACGACGACGCGCGCCACGCCGGGTTTCGCGCCGTTGCCGTTGCGGCTGGCATCGGCGCTCTGGTCCGGTTTGCGCGAGGACAGCAACGCTAGCACCGCTTGCACAATTAGCGCGGCCACCAGCGCCAACATCCAGCCGACGCCGTACACGCCTGCCACCGGCGCAAAACCGGCGAACGGGCCGTCCACTTGAGCGTAACCGCTCGCGAGCCACGGGAAGCCCGTGAACACCGTGCCGCGCAACCATTCGCCGATCGCCCACGCGCTCGCGAACGCCAGCGCGCCATGCCAGGTCGGCGAAAACGGCGTGTCGTCGGCGGCGGCGCCGTTGCGCGCGTGACCCGCGCAGAACGACCAGACGCCCGCCGCCAGCGCCGGATAAACCGCCAGATACAGCGAGAACAGCACGACGGCCGCGGCGGCGAGCGGCGCGGCCATGCCGCCGTAGAAATGCATGCTGACGTAGAGCCACCATACGCCGGTCACAAAGTTGCCAAAGCCGAACGCGCCGCCTGTCAGCGCCGCGCTTTTCCAGCCGGTGGTGCGCGTGAGCCAAGCGAAGAAGAACGCGAAGATCGCGAGTTCGAGCCAGCCGCCGTGCGGCGTCGGCGCGAACGAGAGCGTATTGGCCGCGCCCGCGGCCAGCGCGACGAGATAGTGCCAGCGAGGCAGCGTGCGGCTGCGGGTTTGCTCGGCGGTAGAAGCGTTCACGCCGCGGCGCGAACGGGAAGTCATCGGGTCGGCCATTGTTGCGCGGTCGGCGTGAGAGGTTGAAAAGCGGGTTGAAAAGCGAGTTGAAGAAGCGAAGAAAGAACCGGCCGGGACCGGCTCAGGTCTGCACGTGCTGCGCTTCGCGCTCGCGCTGGCCGGCGAGCGGATCGCGGCGCACCAGCAGCATGTGAATCTGGCGGGCGTCGCCGCGCAGAATCTCGAAGATCAGATCGTCGAGGCGGACTTTTTCGCCACGATGCGGCACCCGTCCGAAGTGATGCGTGACGAGTCCGCCGATCGTGTCGACTTCATCGTCCGAGTAGTGGGTGCCGAAGGCCTCGTTGAACTGTTCGATTTCGGTCAGCGCGCGCACGCGGAAGCGTCCGTCGGGCGAGGCGATGATGTTGCCGCTTTCCTCGTCGAAATCGTATTCGTCTTCAATGTCGCCGACGATCTGTTCCAGCACGTCTTCGATCGTGATCAGGCCGGCCACGCCGCCGTATTCGTCGACCACCACCGCGAGGTGATTGCGATTCACACGGAAGTCGTGCAGCAACACGTTCAGGCGCTTCGATTCGGGGATGAACACGGCGGGGCGCAGCATGCCGCGCACGTCGAACTCTTCTTCGGCGTAGTAGCGCAGCAGATCTTTGGCCAGCAGCACGCCGATGATGTTGTCGCGGTTGCCCTCGTAGACCGGATAGCGCGAGTGCGCTTTTTCCAGCACGTAGGGGATGAATTCGGCAGGATTGTCGGCGATGTTGATCGCGTCCATTTGCGCACGCGGCACCATGATGTCGCGCGCGCTCAATTCGGACACCTGGAATACGCCTTCGATCATCGACAGCGAGTCGGCGTCGATCAGGTTGCGCTCGTGCGCGTCCTGCAGTATTTCCAGAAGTTCGGCGCGCGAGTCGGGCTCAGGCGAGATGAAATCGGTCAGACGCTCGAGGAGTGAGCGTTTTTCCTGCGGTTTGTCGGTTTGGCGTCGACTGGGATACGTGTCGTTCATGGTAGTGCGCCCGGCAAGACTGGGCGCGCTGTTGCAGAGCATTAAGGATACACCAGGCACATGGCAGGACCGTGTCCCGCCCGGCTGGGCGATGAGTGAAGCTGGGGTGAAGCGGCTCCGCCGTGAGGGCGGGCGTAGGTCAATCCTAACTGATTACGCGCGGAAAAGCGTTTTCAGGAAAAAAAGCGCCGTTCGTGACGGTTATTTCCGGTCTGCTTTCTGGGCTGCTTTTAAGTCTGCTTCGCGCCTCTCCTCGCGACACCGTTCGAGCAGCGCTTCGAGCGCGCGGTCGGGCATGCCGCTCTCACGCAGCGCATGGACCGTGCGGCTGACGTAGTCGAGCGTGGTGCCGTAGCGACCGCTCGCACAGCCGAACACGGTTTTGACGACGTCGTCGCGCAGCTTGCCGGTGTAGCTCGGCACGTCGCGGCGCATCACGAAGGCGAGCGCATCGACGCGCCGGCCGTCGGCGAGCACGCACGGCAGCCACGCCGGGCGGTATGAACCCATCGCCATTTCGCGACGCCAGAGTGCTTCGAGATGCGGCATCGAGCCTTCGGCCGCGAGCCGGAATGCGATGCCGGTGCACGAACCGCCGCGATCGAGCGCCAGCACGAGACCCGGCTGCTCGGGCGTACCGCGATTCACGCGCGACCACAGGTAGAGCCCGCGGTGATAACCGTGGACCCTCGATCGGGTGGCTTCGACGGTGGGCAGGCCGGGATTCCAGATCAGCGAACCATAGCCGAACAGCCACAGGTCGCTCTTGCGGTCCCAGTCTCGCAACGTGCATTCGAGCGACGCGCGCAGTTCCTCGTCCGTCAGGAGCCGCGATTCGCCGAGTGCCGGCGGATAGTCCGGGCAGGGCGTTCGGGTGTCGGCTTCGGGGGAAGAGGTGCTCACGATGGGTTTTGAACAAGTTGGACGTTTGCGACGTGCGGGTGATCGACGCCTACTGGTAGGGATCGGGAAAGCCGAGCTTGGCGAGGATTTCCGTTTCGATCGCTTCCATTTCCTCGGCTTCTTCCTCGGCTTCGTGGTCGTAGCCCTGGGCGTGGAGCGTGCCGTGCACGAGCAGATGCGCGTAGTGCGCGATGAGCGGCTTGCCTTGGTCGGCGGCTTCTTTCTCGACCACCGGACAGCACAGGATCAGGTCGCCCGTCACCGGATCGTCTTCCGATTCGGCGTACGCGAAGGTCAGCACGTTGGTCGAATAATCCTTGCCGCGATAGGTGCGGTTCAGCGTGCGGCCTTCTTCGGCATCGACGAAACGCACCGTCAGTTCGCCGTCCGCGAAGAGGGCCGCCTTGATCCAGCCGGCCACCGTGGCGCGCGGCAGCAGCGCCTTGTGTTCCGGCCAGGTTTTGGCGGCGGGAAATTGCAGATTCAACGTCAGTTTCGGGGCGCGGCTCATGCGGTTTCGTTGTAGTGCGTTCGTTGCGGCTGCGGGCGCTTAGCGCGAATCCGCCGGACTGGCGGTTTTCTGCGAATGCGCATCGTACGCCTCCACAATTCGCGCGACCAGCGGATGCCGCACCACGTCCGCGCTGGTAAAGCGCGTGAGCGCAATGCCGCGCACGTCGGCCAGCACCTGTTGCGCTTCGATCAGCCCGCTCTTGTGGCCGCGCGGCAAGTCGACCTGAGTCGTGTCGCCGGTGACCACCGCCTTCGAGCCGAAGCCGATCCGCGTGAGGAACATCTTCATCTGTTCGGGCGTGGTGTTCTGCGCCTCGTCGAGGATGATGAACGCGTGGTTCAGCGTGCGGCCGCGCATGTACGCGAGCGGCGCGATTTCGATCATCTGCCGCTCGAACATCTTGGCGGTCTTGTCGAAGCCGAGCAGGTCGTACAGCGCGTCGTACAAAGGACGCAGATACGGATCGACTTTTTGCGCCAGATCGCCCGGCAGAAAGCCGAGACGCTCGCCCGCTTCGACAGCCGGACGGGTCAGCACGATGCGCTTGACCTGGTCGCGCTCGAGCGCGTCCACCGCGCAAGCCACCGCGAGATAGGTCTTGCCGGTGCCGGCCGGGCCGATGCCGAAGGTCACGTCGTGCGAGATGATCTGCTTCAGATACTCGCGCTGCGCCGGCGTGCGGCCGCGCAGGTCGGCGCGCCGCGTGTACAGCTTCGGGCCGAGTTCTTCGAGGTCGTCGTCGCCGGCGTCGGCGGGCTGGTCGAACGGATGATCCGGATTGCCGGGGAAACGCGCGTCGCCCGCTGCGTCGCTATGACCATTGCCATTGCCGTTCGTGCGATGGCGCGCCGGGTGGCGCACTTCGACGAGCGCGAGCTGGATGTCGTCGACCGACAGCGGCTCGCGGGCATTGTTGTAGAAGTTCTCGAGCGCGGTGAGCGCGAGTTTCGCGCCGCGCCCGCGAATCGTGATGCGGTGGCCACGGCGTTGCAGCGTCACGTCGAGCGCCTGCTCGATCTGGCGCAAATTTTCGTCGAGCGGGCCGCAGAGGTTGGCGAGCCGCGCGTTGTCTTCGCGCGGTGCGGTGAATTCCAGATGCTGCTGAGTGGTCTTCAAGGCGGTGGGTCGATCCTGTCGGTTTCGCTACGCGCGTTGGCGTCGCTTTAATGGGTCGTGGCCGGAGCGTCGTCATGAACCAGCACGAGCTCGCCACGTAGCGAATGTGGGTACGCATGGACGATTTTCACGTCGACCATCTGGCCGATCAGCCTTGCGTGCGACGCCACCGGTGCCGGGAAATTCACCACCCGGTTGTTCTCGGTGCGGCCGGCGAGTTCGTTCGGATCCTTGCGCGCCGGGCGCTCGACCAGTATGCGCTCGATCTTGCCGACCATCGAATCGCTGATGCGCTGCACGTTTTCCTCGATGGTGGCCTGCAAATGTTGCAGACGCTTGAGCTTCACTTCACGCGGCGTGTCGTCGTGCAGATTCGCGGCCGGCGTGCCGGGGCGCGGGCTGTAGATGAACGAGAAGCTGGTGTCGTACTTCATCTCGTGCACGAGCGCCATCATCTTGTCGAAGTCTTCTTCCGTCTCGCCGGGGAAGCCGACGATCATGTCGGTGGAGAGCGACAGGTCAGGGCGGATCGCGCGCAGCTTGCGGATCACGGATTTGTATTCGAGCACCGTGTAGCCGCGCTTCATGGCCATCAGGATGCGGTCCGAGCCGTGCTGCACCGGCAGATGCAGGTGGCTGACGAGCTTGGGCACCTTCGCGTAGGTGTCGATCAGGCGCTGCGTGAATTCCTTCGGATGCGACGTGGTGTAGCGAATCCGTTCGATGCCCGGAATGTCCGCGACATATTCGATCAGCGTGGCGAAATCGGCGATGTCCGACGAACCCAGCGTGAGACCGGCGCGGTAGGCGTTCACGTTCTGGCCGAGCAGCGTGACTTCGCGCACGCCCTGGTCGGCGAGGCCGGCGATTTCGGTCAGCACGTCGTCGAGCGGCCGCGACACTTCTTCACCGCGTGTGTACGGAACAACGCAATAGCTGCAGTACTTGCTGCAGCCTTCCATGATCGACACGAACGCGCTCGGGCCGTCGACGCGAGCCGGCGGCAGGTGATCGAACTTTTCGATTTCCGGGAACGAGATGTCGACTTGCGCGCGGCCGCTTTCGCGGCGCTTGTCGATCATTTGCGGCAGACGGTGCAGCGTTTGCGGACCGAACACCAGATCGACGTACGGTGCGCGCGCGACGATCGCCGCGCCCTCCTGGCTCGCCACGCAACCGCCCACGCCGATGATCAGATTCGGATTCGCTTCCTTCAGCTCGCGCACGCGGCCGAGGTCGGAGAACACTTTTTCCTGCGCTTTTTCGCGCACCGAGCACGTGTTGAACAGAATGACGTCCGCGTCTTCCGGCGTGTCGGTCTTCACGAGCCCTTCAGCCGCGCCGAGTACGTCGACCATCTTGTCGGAGTCGTACTCGTTCATCTGGCAGCCAAAGGTCTTTACATAAACTTTCTTGGTCATCGAATTTCGCCGGTCGCAGTGGTTAACCTGGGGGCGTCGTTTAAAAGGTGAACAGGGCGAAACGTGCGAGCGGGCCGCGGGGCGGCGCTTCAGGCCACTATCGGGCAGCGTCGGGGCACGTTTGCAGCGTAGCTCGTTATTATAGCCCTTCGCGCGACGCGGTTTCCCCGGTTGCCTGGCCGTGTGGCCCGTCCGGCGGCAAGCCCAACAGACCTTCCAGTTCGTCCGACACCTGCGCAAAACGCTCGCTCAGGAAATCCAGCAGCACGCGCACGCGCGGCGCCATGAAGCGGTTGCGATGGTAGAGCGCGTGCAGCGGCGCGTCCGGATAACGCCATTCCGGCAGCAGGATCTTCAGGCCGTCGGCGCGCAGATCCGCCTCCACGTCCCACATCGACTTGATCGCGATGCCGTAGCCGCGCAGCGCCCATTCGCGGGCGACGGCACCGTCATTGGTCTCGCGGGCGGCTTCGAACGGCACGGTGTAGTGCTGCACCTCGTCGCCGCGCGTGAAGCGCCACTCGTTCGCCAGCCCGGAGGCGGTGCCCAGCACGATGCAGTCGAAATTGGCGAGATCGTGCGGATCCTTTGGTTCGCCCTTGCGAGCGATGTAGTCCGGCGACGCGCACAGCACGCGCCGGTTCGGCGCCAGCTTGCGGGCGACCAGCGAGCTGTCCTGCGGCACACCGAAGCGGATCGCCAGATCGATGTCCTCCTGCACCAGATTCGACAGCGAGTCCGACAACGTCAGCGCGAAGGTCACTTCCGGATACAGCGCGTTGAATTCGTCGAGCCAGTGCATCAGCAGATTGCGGCCGAAATCCGAGGTCGCCGAGACCCGCACCTTGCCACGCACCACGCCCTGGCCGGCTTGTAGGGCGGCTTCGGCGTCGTCGAGCGATTGCAGCGCCTGACGGCAGCAATTCAGGTAGAGGCGGCCTTCGTCGGTGAGCCTGAGTTGGCGGGTGGTGCGCTCGAACAGGCGCGCTTTGAGGCCGGCTTCGAGTTTGGCCAGGCGGGCGCTGGCGGCGGCCGGCGTCAGACCCATCTTGCGGCCGGCCGCAGACAGGCTGCCCTGCTGCGCGGCCTCAACAAACAGACGGATGTCACCGAGGTTGTCCATGGCGAATCTTTCAAAAGATATTTGAAAATGCTTCAAATGCTACGCCAATTATCAAATCGACACTCAGCCTCGACAATTGCGGTCATGGAAAACCCTGATTCCGCCCAAGCCATGCAACTCGATCACGCGACGATCGTCACCGCCGAGCTCGACTCCGCCCGACGCTTTTTCGTCGATGTCGCCGGGCTGACCCTAGGCGCGCGTCCGCCGTTTTCGATCGACGGCTACTGGCTATACGCGAACGGCCGCCCGCTGATTCACCTGATCGACGCGACGGTGCCCGCCGTGACCGGTCGGACGGCGCCGCGTATCGACCACATCGCCTTCCGGCTGGAGAGCGCCGCCGAATGGCGGGCGCTGCTCGGTCGCCTGCATGCGCACGGCGTCGATTACCAAACCGCCTATGTGCCGCAGATGAGGCCGCAGGAGGCTCAGGCGCAACTGTTCGTGGCGCTCGCGCCGGGCGTCGTCGTCGAATTCGTGACGGCGCTGCATCACGCTCAACCTTAAATCCTGGAGTAGAAAAATGCCCATTCCATTACTGGCGTTGGCGATCAGCGCCTTCGCGATCGGCACGACGGAATTCGTCATCATGGGCCTGCTGCCCGAGGTCGCGCACGATCTGGCGGTGTCGATTCCGTCGGCGGGCTTGCTGGTGAGCGGCTACGCGCTCGGCGTCGCGGTCGGCGCACCGCTGCTCGCGGTGCTGACCAGCAAGATGCCGCGCAAGCTGGCGTTGCAGTTGCTGATGGGCGTGTTCATCGTCGGTAATACGCTGTGCGCGATCGCGTCCAGCTATTCCGTGCTGATGATCGCGCGCGTGGTGACGTCGTTCGCGCACGGGTCGTTCTTCGGCATCGGCGCGGTGGTGGCGGCTTCGCTCGTGCCGGCCGAAAAGCGCGCCAGCGCGATTGCGCTCATGTTCACCGGCCTGACGCTGGCGAACGTGCTCGGCGTGCCGTTCGGCACGTTCGTCGGCCAGGAGTTCGGCTGGCGCGCGGCGTTCTGGATCGTCAGCGCGTTCGGCGTGCTGTCGCTCATGGGGGTTACGGCGCTGGTGCCGAATCGTCATGACGCCGCTCCGGTCGGCCTCGGTCACGAAGTGCGTGTGTTGAAGGACCCGCAAGTCTGGACCGCGCTCGCGATGACGGTGCTCGGCTTCGGCGGCGTGTTCGTCGTGTTCACCTATATCGCGCCGATTCTGGAGCAGGTGAGCGGCTTCTCGCCGCGCGGCGTCACGCTGATTCTGGTGTTGTTCGGCGTGGGCCTGACGATCGGTAATACGGTGGGCGGCAAGCTGGCGGACCGCGCGCTGATGCCTTCGCTGATGGGCATTCTGGTCGCGCTCGCGGTGGTGATGGCGATCTTTGCGCGCACCAGCCATTCGCAGATTGCAGCGGCGGTCACTATCTTCGTGTGGGGCATTGCTGCGTTCGCCACCGTGCCGCCCTTGCAGATGCGTGTGGTCGAAAAAGCGGCTGCGGCGCCGAATCTGGCTTCGACGTTGAACATCGGTGCGTTCAACGTTGGCAATGCGGGCGGCGCGTGGCTCGGCGGTCTGGTGATCAATCACGGTCATTCGCTCGATACCTTGCCGTGGGTGGCGGCCGGAGTCAGCGTGGCGGCGTTGCTATTGACGTGGTTCGCTGCGCGTATGGATGCGCCGGCAGCGACGGTGGCGCAGCGGGCGTGAGGGCAAATGAGGCCGTGAATCGCCCGCGCCCGTGCCCTTATGAAAAATTCGCACAAGCATTGCGGAAAACGTCCTCCGCAATGCTGATAACAGTGTGAAGATAACTTCGTTGGGCGCGGCGGGGCGCGATGCTATCTTGCTTCCACTAACCGTTTGCCCGCCGTCCGGCGGCGCTCCTGGAGGCAATCATGCATTCCCCGCTTGCGCTGGTTCGCGATCCCACGGCTGACACCGATGCGTCGCCGCGTGCCGCTGAACCCTTCGATGCACTCGAACATCTCGTCGGCGTGAATCTCGCCCGTTTGCGCGCCGAGCGGCAACTGTCGCTCGACGCTTTGGCCCGCGCGTCAGGCGTGTCGCGCGCGATGCTCGCGCAGATCGAGTCGGCGCGCAGCGTGCCGTCCATCAAGGTGCTATGCAAAGTGGCGGCCGCGTTGAAGGTGTCGGTGGCGGCCTTTTTGCGGCGCCATGCCACCAACGGCTTCGAGCATTTGCCGGCGGAGCGCTCGTCGCGCGTCGTCAGTTCGAATGGACGCTATTCCGCCCGGCCGCTTTATCCTGACGCCGAGCCGACCGCCGCCGAGTTTCACGAGTTGCGGATCGCGCCGTTGCACACCGAAGCCGGGACGCGCCGCGCGCCGGGCACGACGGTGAATCTGGTGGTGAGCGAGGGCACGCTGGAAGTCAGCGTGCACGATCAACGCCAGTTGCTGGCCACCGGCGACGCGATCGTGTTCGACGCCGACCAGCCGCATAGCCTGCGCAATCCCGGCGACACGGAAGCGCGCGCGTTTCGCGTCACGCTGAAGGCGGAAACGCCGCCGCGCTGGGACGTGCCCGCGCACCACGAGCCGCAGCGCGAGGCCGCGCCGGTTTGACCGGCATCGTTTGCGGACCGATGTGGTCGGAGTCAGAGATTTCCGTCTGATCAGTAGGGTTGCGCTGCACGTGCGGCGCGACTGTTGTATGCTTTGCCAGCCGGTCGATCCGGCAATCAGTGCGTCTTCAGGGCGGGGTGAAATTCCCCACCGGCGGTAGGCCGGCAACGCGAAAGCGTGAGCCGGTGAGCCCGCGAGCGCCCACGTAGTGCGGTCTTCCGAACAGGAAAGACTGAAGTGGGGTCAGCAGATCTGGTGAGAAGCCAGAGCCGACGGTTAGAGTCCGGATGGAAGAAGATGTGCAGATAGTCATGTTCGTTTCCGTGGCGCCGCTTGCAGGTTGAGGCGGTGTGCGAGCGTCGCTTTGCGCGGCGTTCAACGGCGCGTCTTTGTCTGTTTGCAATGCCCTGAAACGTTTCTCGCCCAACTTTTGCGATGAGCGTTTCAATCATGACCTTTGCTACTTTTCCTGCTCCGTCGACGATTGCGGATAGCGCATTCCTCGATCTCCCGTTGCTCGACACCGAAGCCGTTCCGCCGCGTATCGCCGCCGCGTTGCAAGCCATGCGCGATGGCCGCGCCGTCGTTCTACAAGACGACCACGACCGTGAGAACGAAGCCGATCTGATCGTTTCCGCCGAGCGTCTGTCCGTCGAAACCATGGCGTTGTTGATCCGCGAATGCAGCGGCATCGTGTGCCTGTGTTTGCCCGACGAGAAAATCCGCGCGCTCGAACTGCCGCCGATGGCCGTCAACAACGAAAGCCGTCACGGCACCGCGTTCACGGTTTCGATCGAAGCACGCGACGGCGTGACCACCGGCGTGTCCGCGCTCGATCGCGTGACGACGATTCGCGCCGCGATCGCCGACACGGCGAAGCCCGCCGACATCGTGCGCCCTGGCCATGTGTTCCCGTTGCGTGCGCAACCCGGCGGCGTGCTGGCGCGTCGCGGCCATACCGAAGGCACGGTCGATCTTGCGATTCTCGCGGGTTTGAAACCGGCTGGCGTGCTGTGCGAACTGATGAACCCGGACGGCACGATGACGCGCGGCGCCGATGTGGAGCGCTTCGCCGCGCAACACAATCTGCCGATGCTGACCATCGCCGAACTGGTGGAGTTTCGTCAGGCGCTGGCGCAGGCGCGCGAATGCGTGGCTGACGAGGCTTGATGGGCGAGGCGTGCGCGCGTGTGAAATGAGGCGCGCACTCGCTTGCAGCGCTGATGCGAAAAAGCCGGCTGTTTTCAGCCGGCTTTTCTGTTGCCGCAAGCCGTTGGTGCGAACGGTTACGACTGCACGTCGCCGAACTCGCCGCGTACGCCCGCTTCGACCAGCGCGGGCAATTCATCCATATGCTGCATGATGCGCGTCATGCCCATCTTGCGCAGCGCGTCCGCGTAGCCATCGGGAATATGGCTCGCGCCGACGAAAGCGATCGTCTTCATCCCCGCCGCGCGCGCGGCATTCAAACCGGCCACGCTGTCTTCCACCACGACGCATCGTGACGGTTCCACGTCCAGCGTCTTCGCGGCGAACAGATAGACATCGGGATAGGGCTTCGGCCGCGCCACCTGTTCCGCGCTGAAAATGCGTTCGCCGAAAATCTGCTGCAGACCGGCGCGCCGCACCGACGCATTCACGCGCGCCATGCGGCTGTTCGATACGACGGCGGCCGGCAACGTGACGCGTTGCAGCGCATCGCGCACGCCGTTGATCGGGCTGAGCGAAGCCGCGAGTTCGAGCTCGACGTTGTGCTCGATAGTGTCGAAAAAATTCGCGGGCAGCGTGATATCGAACGACTTCTCGATGCTTTCGAGAAAGCGCGACGTTTGCTGGCCAAAGGCCATCTTGACGATGGGTTGGAAGTCGAGGCCCGGGAAGGTGGCGGTCAGCGTTTCGAGCATCACTCGGTCAGCGATGATTTCGCTGTCGACGAGCACGCCGTCGCAGTCACAGATGAGGTGGTCGATCATGCCTGGAAACGGAAAGCGAAGCGCACGGGCAAGGCAATTGCAAGTTCATGCGCGGAGAGTGAAGCCGTCATGATACGTGCTTTGGCGCCGCGTGAGCGGCGCCGCCGCTTTCCGTCGATGCTCAGGCGCGTTTTATCTGCGCGCCCAGCTCAATGCACATGCAGGTACAGATACAGACACGCTGCCGCCGCACCGCCCAGCAACGGACCGCAAACCGGAATCCACGCATAGTGCCAGTCGCTGTCGCGCTTGCCCGGAATCGGCAGCAGCGCGTGCATCAAACGCGGCGACAGGTCACGAGCGGGGCTCATCGCGTAACCGGTCGGGCCGCCGAGCGAGATGCCGATGCCGAGAACCAGCAGGCCGACCGGCAGCGCGTCGAGCGCGCCGAGACCGACTTGCGGCGAAGCCAGATACAGCACACCCAGAATCAGCACGAAGGTGGCGATCATTTCGGTGAGCAGGTTGTGCGGCACGCTGCGAATCGCGGGCGAGGTGCAGAACACGCCGAGCTTCACGTCGGCGTCGCCTTCTTTCGCGAAGTGCTGGCGATACGCCATCCACACGAGCAGCGCGCCGGCCATGCCGCCGAGCATCTGCGCCGCGATATAGCCGGGCACCTTGGCCCACGCGAACTTGCCGGCCAGTGCGAGGCTGATGGTCACGACGGGATTCAGGTGAGCGCCGCTGAAGGACGCGGTGACGTAGACGGCGATGAACACGGCCATCGCCCAGCCCATGACGATCACGATCAGGTCGGCGCCTTTGCCTTTGGTGCGCGCGAGCAGCACGTTGGCGACGGCGCCGTCGCCGAGCAGCACCACGAGTGCCGTGCCGATGAATTCAGCAATGTAAGGAGACATCGTTGGTTATCCGAAATATAGTTGTTAGGGAAGCCGCCGGATAAGCGGCTTCTTTATTGTCGAAAGAGAAGGGGTAAAAGACGCGCTCAGGGCGTATCGGCCCAGGCCTTCGCGGCGCGGATCGCGCGCTTCCAGCCGTCGAGGCATTCCTTGACGTCGGCGTGCGGCAGGGCCGGTGTGAAGCGGCGGTCGAGCTTCCATTGGTTTTGCAGTTCGTCGACGTCTTTCCAGTAACCGACCGCGAGACCGGCCAGATAAGCCGCGCCTAACGCGGTCGTTTCCGCTACCTGCGGGCGCACCGCATCGACGCCGAGAATGTCGGCCTGGAACTGCATCAGCAGATTGTTCGCGCACGCGCCACCGTCCACCCGCAACTCGCCGATGCGAATGCCGGAGTCGGCTTCCATCGCCTTCAACACGTCGAGCGACTGATAGGCGATCGAGTCGAGCGCGGCGCGCGCGATATGCGCCGAGTTCGTGCCGCGCGTCACGCCGAACAGCGTGCCGCGAGCACGCGCATTCCAATGCGGCGCGCCGAGTCCGGCGAAGGCGGGCACCAGATACACGCCGTCGCAATGCGGCACGCTGCGCGCCAGCGTTTCGATCTCAGCGGCGTTCTTGATGATGCCGAGGCCGTCGCGCAGCCATTGCACCACGGCGCCGCCGATGAAGATGCTGCCTTCGAGCGCGTAATTGATCTGGTCGCCGATCTGCCAGGCAATCGTGGTGACGAGATTGTTCTTCGATTCGATCGGCTTGTCGCCGGTGTTCATCACGAGGAAGCAGCCCGTGCCGTAGGTGTTCTTCACCATGCCCGACTCCGTGCACATCTGGCCGAAGAGGGCGGCGTGCTGGTCGCCGGCGATGCCCGCGAGCGGAATCTTCGAAGCGAACACGGTGGTCTTGGTCGGCCCGTACACTTCCGACGAAGCCCGCACTTCCGGCAGCATGCTGCGCGGAATGTCGAGCGCCTCGAGCAGTTCGTCGTCCCACTTCAGCGAGTGGATGTTGAAGAGCATCGTGCGCGACGCGTTGGTGACGTCGGTGACGTGCAGGCCGCCCTTGGTGAAATTCCAGACCAGCCAACTGTCGACCGTGCCGAACGCGAGGCGGCCCTGTTTGGCTTTTTCGCGCGCGCCTTCGACGTTATCGAGAATCCAGCGGATCTTGGTCGCCGAGAAGTACGAGTCGATCGGCAGGCCGGTTTTGGCGCGGACTTTCTCTTCGAGGCCCTGTTCCTTCAGCTGGTCGCAAAAGTCGGCGGTGCGGCGGTCCTGCCAGACGATCGCGTTATAGATCGGATGGCCGGTTTCGCGATCCCACACGATGGTGGTTTCGCGCTGATTGGTGATGCCGATCGCGGCGATCGATGTGCCGTTCATGCCGGCACGCGTCACGGCTTCGGCGGCGACGCCGGCCTGGGTCGACCAGATTTCCTGCGGATCGTGTTCGACCCAGCCCGGACGCGGATAGATTTGCTGGAATTCCTTTTGAGCGGTCGACACGATATTGCCGAGCCGGTCGAACAGCATCGCGCGCGAGCTGGTGGTGCCTTGGTCAAGCGCGAGGATGTACTGGTCCTGCATTGTCTCTTCTCCATGCGTTTTATGAATCACCGGACGGATAGCCGGCGACGGGAACGGCTTGTTGTTTTAAGCGGGCTGCAACACGTGATGGTGCGGCCCCGCCTGGTCCAGCCGAGGGGTGAATCGATCCGGTTTGTTTAGAAGCAGCGAGCGCGTCGCGTGGGCGATGTCTGACTATGCGCTCTGTCGCTCGGGTTCGCGAGCGAACCACGCGTCGATATCGCGTGTGATCGAATCGAGCGTGCCGGGTTCGACGTGCAAGCCGAGTTTCGAACGGCGCCACAGCACGTCCTGCGCGCTGCGCGCCCATTCGGTATCGCGCAGGTAAGTCAGTTCCGCTTCATAGAGGCCCGGCGCGAAGGCCCGGCCGAGATCGCCCACGGAACGCGCATTGCCGACCACATGCTTGACGCGCGTGCCGTAGGCGCGGGCGAGGCGATGCGCCAGATCGGCCGGCAACCAGGCATGCTGCTGCTTGAATTCGCTGAGAAAGCGCTCGAAGTTGGCGTTCGGAATGTCGCCGCCGGGCAACGGCGCGCCGGCCGTCCACGAAGACGCACCGTGCTGCAGCGCGTCCGCGAGTTTGTCGACGGCTTCTTCCGCCAGTTTGCGGAAGGTGGTGATCTTGCCGCCGAACACCGACAGCAGCGGCGCTTCGCCGGCCGGCGCGTCGAGTTCGAGCGAGTAGTCGCGCGTGACCGCCGACGGGTTGTCCGCGCCTTCTTCCTCGAGCAGCGGACGCACGCCCGAATAGGTCCAGCGCACGTCGGCCGGCGAAATCTTCTGCTTGAAGTAGCGGTTGATCGACTCGCACAGGTACTGCGTTTCTTCAGCGTTGATCGCCACTTGCGACGGGTCGCCACGATATTCGAGATCCGTCGTGCCGATGAGCGTGTAGTCGTGTTCGTACGGAATCGCGAAGATGATGCGCTTGTCCGGATTCTGGAAGATATACGCGTGGTCGTGTTCGAACAGGCGCCGCGTGACGATATGGCTGCCTTTCACGAGCCGCACGCTGTGCGTCGCGGCGCGGCCGAGCGCGCCTTGCAGCAGTTCGCCGACCCACGGGCCCGCGGCGTTCGCAATCGATCCGGCACGCACGTCCAGAATCGTGCCGTCCGGGCGCTTGAGTTGCGCGCGCCATTCGCCGCCCGCGCGCACAGCGCTCAGCAGTTTCGTGCGCGTGAGAATTTTCGCGCCGTGTTCCTGGGCGTCCAGCGCGTTCAGCACGACGAGGCGCGCGTCGTTGACCCAGCCGTCCGAGTACACGAAACCGCGCTTGATCGAATCGACCAGCGGTGCGCCCGCCGGATGGTTGCGCATCACGATGCCGCGCGAGCCAGGCAGCAGCTCGCGTTTGGCGAGATGGTCGTACAGAAAGAGACCGGCGCGGATCAGCCAGGCCGGGCGCAGATCGGGCATGTGCGGCATCACGAAGCGCAGCGGCCACATGATGTGCGGCGCGGCGCGCAGCAACGTTTCGCGCTCCTGCAGCGCTTTGCGCACCAGCCCGAACTCGCGGTATTCGAGGTAGCGCAGGCCGCCGTGGATCAGCTTTGTACTGGCCGACGACGTATGCGCCGCCAGATCGTCCTGTTCGCAGAGCAGCACGGACAGGCCGCGGCCCGCCGCATCGCGAGCGATGCCTGCGCCGTTGATCCCGCCGCCCACGACGAGCAAATCGTATCTCGAGCCTTGCGTCACCTGCTGTGTCCCCTGCGTCGTATCCAGAAAATCATTTGGAAAAACTATCGAACTGATCGTGTTCGTTTTCGAACTTTAATGAACATATTCGAAAAAGTAAAGTTCGGTTTGTTTGGGCGCTCCTCTAACGGCTGTCCGGGTAGTGGCGCAACGCGCGGCCACGGACGATACTCTTGGGAGCAGCCATTTCGAGGTGAATTCATGCGTGGACTTTTGATGATCGGCGCGGCTACGCTTCTCGCGGGGTGTGTCAGTTCGCCGAGCCTGAGCGGAACGAGGGGCGCGCCGTCGTTCGTGTCGTTGCAGCAGATGTGCAGTGCCCAGCCGGTCGACTACGGCAACGACGCGCAAGGCGTCTACGCGGCGATGTTCGACGCGTACGTGGCGAACCGGGGCGGCAAGCTGTCGAAGGACGATTTCTGCGCGTTCCAGACGTCGATCGCGCAGCGTTACGCGAGCCAGGGCGCGAGCACCGATCCGCAACTGCGTAACCAGTGGGTGACGTTCTTTACCGACCAGCGCGCCAAGGCATTGAGTTGGCGCGCGGCCGTCGATCCGACTTTGCGCAATGGTTGAGGCCTAAGCGCGAGCGCCGTCGTTCAATTCGCTTGTCGCTTTTCGTTGAACCGGTCCGCTTCGCGCGCAGTAAGCGCTAGCCGCGCTGCGGCTGCGCACCGCGCCACAACATGCGGCGAATCTGCGCGAACACGGCTTCGCGCGTCGGCGTATTGTCGGCGCCGGCAGGTTGCTGCGCCTGTGGCAATGGCAACTGATTGGCCAGCGCCAGCATGGTGAAGCCATGAAGACTCGCCCAATACGCGTAGCCGATGAGTTGCGGATCGCCTTCCAGAATGCCCGCTTCGACCAGCCGTTCGAAGTGCGTGCCGAGCATGCGCCACGCGCGCTGCGAGGCGGTGGCGAGTTCCGGGTAGTCGCTTGCCTGTTGAGCCAGATCGAACATCAACCGATAGGCGTGCGGTTCGTCGAGCGCGAACGCTACGTACGCTTCGCTCACCACGGAGTGATCCGTTTCGGTGGCGGTCTTCGCGGCCGCTTCAAGGCGCGCCGCGAAGCGATTGAACGCCGCGGCGCGCACCATCGCGAGAATCTCGTCCTTATCGCGGAAGTAGCGATAGGGCGTCATGGCGCTGCAACCCAGTTCTCTCGCCAGTTCACGCATCGTCACGCCCTCGCCGCCGCGTGTGGCGAACGCGTTCTCGGCCACGCGCCGCATGGCCTCGCGGAATTGCTGGATATCGTCGGGAGAGAGGGTTTTGGGCATGCGCGAGGGCAAAAAGTCCGTCGCGTCAATTTACTGTGTAAATGATTTGGGCACAATAAAGCGGACGCCGGGTGGCGTCCTGCTTTTTTCACGAAGAGAAAGATTTCAAAGCAGCAAGAGCACGCGCCGTCACAGCGCCGGACGCCAACTGCGCCGTCCGGCCGCAAGACGCGATGAAACCAGCACAACTAGGAAAGACGCTTGATGGCCCGCAATGCGTTATCGCCGCTTTCAGTCACGCGCCATTGTTCGTTGCCCGACGCGAGCCGTTCGAGTTGAACCAACTGGCGTTCAAGAAGGGCGTCGAGTTCTTCTCGCTCCATGTCGACTTGATTGGGAGCGTCCTTGACGAGTAATAACGTGGCGAATTCATGCGGACTCAGCATCGTTTCTCTCCATGTCAAGCAAACGCGGACGGCCTTGCCGGCGACTGGCTCATGCCAGTGAGGTCCGCAAAGGATCAGGCGGGAGGTACGGATTCACACGACAGCTTCACGTACCGGCGTTACGCAGAATGCGGAACGTACGCCGGGGAACCTGGAGTGTAGTCAACCGCACGTTAAACACCAAATCCGCCCCAGTAAATTCTCCCTTTGACAATTCGGCGCCTCACCGGCGGTTGGGAGTCGCGGCCAGATCCTTGATTTCACTCGAAGTTTTGCGTGCGCTGCAGCATGGCGGAGAACGCCTGGCGTCAGTCGGCGATATACACCTGGCAGTTGGCGGCTGCGAGCGTCTCAATCATTTCGGCGGGCGGCGCGACGTCGGTGAACAAGGCGTCGATCTGATCGAGATGGCCTTGGCGAACCAGCGCCGGGCGGCCGAATTTCGAGTTGTCGGCGGCGAGAAAAACGGTGCGCGCATGCTGGATGATCGCCTCGGCCACACGCACTTCGCGCGTGTCGAAATCGCGCAGCGTGCCGTCCGTTTCGATGCTCGACGTGCCGATGATCGCGAAGTCGACCTTGAACTGCCGGATGAAATCGATCGCCAGTTCGCCGACGATCCCTTTGTCCCACGGCCGCACGATGCCGCCCGTCACCAGCACCTCGCAATCCGGATAGCCGCTCATCATGCTCGCGACGTTCAGATTGTTGGTGATCACGCGCAAGCCGCGGTGCCGATTGAGCGCGCGAGCCACTTCTTCGGTGGTGGTGCCGAGGTTGATGAAGAGCGAGGCCTGATCGGGAATGTGAGTGGCCACTAGCGCCGCGATACGCCGCTTCTCGTCATGGAACATGCGCTGACGCGCCGTATAGGAGACGTTTTCGGAGCTGGTCGGCAGACTCGCGCCGCCGTGATAGCGGCGCAGCAGGTTCATGTCGGCGAGCCAGTTGACGTCGCGGCGGATCGTCTGCGGCGTCACGTCGAAGTGGGCCGCGAGGTCGTCCACGGTCACGAAGCCGTCGCGTTGCACCCACTCCAGCAGTTCCTGTTGCCGGGCATTGAGAGTCAGGCGGGGGTCTCGGGTCATGTGTCTCGGTTCGTGGGTTTCTTGTCTGCGTTGCCCGCCGCCGGCCCGCCAAGCTGAGCCGGTAAGCGAGTGAAGCGTGAACGGGGGTGAGCGTATTGTAAGACCATCGCGCGCCTTGTCTGCCAACTCGTGCGACATGCATAGGATACGAGACGACCGCGCGTCGATCTATTCAGGCAGATTACGCATTTATTCATTTGATAAATGAATTTGTTTTTTGAGCCGGATCACGATGCAATCCAAGGTTCCGCGGTTGATTCGCGCTTCACCCCGTCTCATCCCCGCGTTCGATCTGTTTTCCAATGGTTTCCGGCGTTTTCCACAAGCCGGGCCGCGCTTTCGAGAGTGTTCGACATGACTGGCTTCAACTGGCAAAACCCTTACCCGACGCCGCGTCTGCCTGTATTCGCGCGCAACATCGTTTCGACTTCGCATCCGCTCGCCGCGCAAGCTGGACTGCGCATGCTGTGGAAAGGCGGCAATGCCGTCGATGCGGCGATCGCGGCAGCAGCCGCCATCACGGTGGTCGAGCCGGTATCGTGCGGGCTGGGCGGCGACGCGTTCGCGCTGGTGTGGGACGGTAAGAAGCTGCATGGCCTGAACGCTTCGGGCGTGTCGCCGGCGGCGTGGAACGTCGACTACTTCAAGCGCAAATATGGCGAGGAAAACGGACTCGCGAAGCAGCCCAAGCGCGGCTGGGACGCGGTGACTGTGCCCGGCGTGATCGCCGGCTGGGAAGCGCTGCATCAGAAGTTCGGCACGCTGCCGTTCGCCGACCTGATGGAGCCGGCCATCGAAATCGCCGAGCGCGGCCATGCGGTGGCGAGCATCGTCGCCTATAAGTGGGCGGCCGCCGTGCCTGAACTGAAGGACCTGCCGGGCTTCGCGCAAACCTTCATGCCGCGCGGCCGCGCGCCGGAAGTGAGCGAACTGGTGCGCTTCCCCGGCCACGCGAAGACGCTGCGCAAGCTCGCCGAGCAGGGCCCGCGCGCGTATTACGAAGGCGAGATCGCCGAGCAGATCGCCGCGTTCGCCCGCGAAGGTGGCGGCGCGCTGACCGCCGACGATCTGCGTAACTACCGCGCGGATTGGGTCGAGCCGATCGGCAAGGACTATCGCGGCTACACCGTACACGAGATTCCGCCGAACGGGCAGGGCATCGCGGCGCTGATCGCACTGGGCATCCTCGAAAAATTCGATGTGAAGGAACTGGCGGTCGACAACGTCGAATCGCAGCACTTGCAGATCGAGGCCATGAAGCTGGCCTTCGCCGACGTCTACCGCTACGTCGCCGATCCGCGTTCCATGGACGTCACGCCCGAGCAGATGCTCGACGACGCGTACCTCACCTCGCGCGCCAAACTGATCGATCACAAGCGCGCCACGCAGTTCGATTTCGGCATGCCGAAGGCCGGCGGCACCATCTACATGTCGGTGGCGGACGAGCGCGGCATGATGGTCAGCTTCATCCAGTCGAACTACATGGGCTTCGGCTCGGGCATCGTGGTGCCGGATAGCGGCATCGCCATGCAGAACCGCGGCTGCGGTTTCTCGATGGACCCGAAATCGCCGAACGCGGTGGAAGGCGGCAAGCGACCGTTCCACACGATCATCCCGTCGTTCCTCACGCAGCAGGTGAACGGCCAGCAGGAAGCGGTGATGAGCTTCGGCGTGATGGGCGGCGACATGCAGCCACAAGGCCATCTGCAATCCATCGTGCGGATGCTCGACTACGGTCAGCAACCGCAGGCCGCGTGCGACGCACCGCGCTGGAAGGTCAATCGCGACTTCACGATCGACATCGAATCGACGCTCGATCCGAAGACCGCCGAGGCCTTGCAGAAGCTCGGCCATACGATCAAATCGGTCGACGATCCGTACATGGACTTCGGCTCCGGCCAGTACATCTGGAAGCTCGATCGCAACGATCCGGAGCGCGGCTATGTGGCGGCCAGCGACAGCCGCCGTGACGGGTTGGCTGCGGGGTTCTAGGAAAGCATCCACGCGCGACGCGCCGTGCCGCCTGAGGCGGCGCTTCGCCGCGTGCGGAGGCGATACAGCGGCCATCGCACTCGGCGCGCTTTCTCGACTGCCCTCGCAAAGGCATCGCGCGAATCAAATACACCGGTTGCCGGCGGCGCTTCCCGCACGCCAGGCAGCAGGCATCGAGCATCAGACAGAGCAGGAGACATCATGCAGACCCACGCGTCGCCCTCGGCGACAGCTTCCCCTCATTCCGCGCCCGCGCCGCTTTCCAAAGCGATGGTGCGGCGGATCGTGTTTTCGTCGTCGGTCGGCAATGCGCTCGAGTGGTTCGACTTCCTGGTCTACGGCTACTTCGCGACCATCATCGCCAAACAGTTTTTCCCGATGCAGGACGAGTGGCTCTCCACGCTGCTCGCCATCGCCACTTTCGGCATTTCGTTCCTGATGCGGCCGCTGGGTGCGGTTGTGCTGGGCATTTACGGCGACCGCAAAGGCCGCAAGGCGGCGCTGACGTTCGCCATCGCGCTGATGATGGTCGGCACCTTCACGATGGCGGTGATGCCGCCGTATGCGTCGATTGGTATCGCCGCACCGATCCTGATTCTGCTCGCGCGGCTCGTGCAAGGCTTCGCGGTGGGCGGCGAGTTCGGCAGCGCGACCGCCTTCATGGTCGAGCATAGCGCGTCGCGCCGCGGCTACTACGCCAGTTGGCAGTTCGCGAGCCAGGGGCTCGCCGCGATCACCGCAGCCGCGTTTGGCTCGCTGCTGACGGCGTGGCTGCCGCCCGCGCAACTGAATGACTGGGGCTGGCGCCTTCCGTTCGTGTTCGGTTTGCTGGTCGGTCCGGTGGGCTATTACATCCGCTCGCATCTCGACGAGACGCCGGAGTTCCTCGCGCTGCGCGAGGCGCGCGAAGCGGCCGGGGCTCGCTCGACGGTGAGCGAAAACAAGGACGCGTCGTTCGCCAGCCAGTGGGTCAATTTGCTGCTCGCGGTGGGCATCGTCGCGCAATCCACGGTGGGCGTGTATGTGCTGCAGCTCTACATGCCGATGTACGCCGTCAAGCAGTTGCACATGCCGGCAGCGGCATCGTTCGGCGTGGTGGTGCTCAACGGCGGCCTGCAATTCCTGCTCTCGCCGGTGATGGGCGCGTTGTCCGATCGCATCGGCCGGATTCGCATCATGCTAACCACGTCGATTCTGATGGGGACGCTGATCTATCCGATGTTCGCGTTGCTGCAGTCTCATCCGACTATCGGCTGGTTGCTGTTGTTGCAGGGCACGGCGGGCATTTTCAAGGCGGCGTATTCCGGCCCGATGCCTGCATTGATGTCCGAGATCTTTCCGACGCAGGTGCGCTCGACGGGCCTTTCAATCGGTTACAGCATCGGCGTGACGATTTTCGGCGGCTTCGCGCCCACGATCGTCGAGACGTTCATTCATTTGACCGGCGACAAACTTGCGCCAAGTTACTACGTGTTAATCGCCGCGGTGCTGTCGGGCCTCTCGCTCGTAGTCGTTGCCTGGCGCATGCGTCGCGTACCACTGATGCAAGGCGTTCAGATCGCCTGATCGCGAGCCTCGCGCCGCTTGATCGAAGCGCCGCCGTGCCCGCCAAACCTGCTTGACGGGGCATCGTCACAGAATCGAGCCAGCTCTTCGAGCTGGCTTTTTTTGTGCCTCGCGCACCGCGCCTTTGTCCGACCGAATGTTTGGACTATCCCGCAATTGGAACTGCGGCGGCTCGGCATGGTCTGTGCTGGGTTATCTGCAGAGTTGCGAAACACCGACTAAGATGCAAGATACAAGGGGTTAACTCTAATTCAAGGCGCTGTATCAGACACGGCGGACCGGCCCGGCCGAGAGCGGGCGGTTTCGAGCATGCTCCGCGAGTCGATACAGCTTTCGGAGCAAGACACGATGCACACAGAGCTGAACCATGTCATGCCCTGGCGGATCGAGGACATCGACCTCACCCGCATTGATCGGCAAAAGGCCGTCGCCAACGAAGATTTGCTGCTGCTGCTGTGCGCGTCCTCGTTTATCGAAAGTGGCTCCGATCTGTACACCAGCAATCTCAGCACGTTTTTCAACGGCGATCCTGAAGTCTCGGCCTGGCTCAACCAAGAGTGGGAGCCGGAAGAATTGCAGCATGGCCGCGCGCTCAAGACGTATATCGCTTACGTGTGGCCCGAATTCGACTGGGCCACGGCCTTTCGTAATTTCATGGAAGAGTATTCGCTGACCTGTTCAGTGGAGGACTTCGAAAAGACCCGCGCGCTCGAGATGGTCGCGCGCTGCGTGGTGGAAACCGGCACGGCGACCTTGTATCGCGCGATCGGTGAATGCTCGGACGAGCCGGTCCTCAAGCAGATCACCGACAACATCCGCACCGACGAAGTGCGTCACTACAAACACTTTTTCAAGTACTTCAAGAAGTACAACAAGATCGAAGGCAACGGCCGGCTTGCGGTGCTGGGTGCGCTGATGCGCCGCGTCATGGAGATCAAGAACGAAGACTCGGAGATTGCCTTGCGCCACGTCTTCGCGACTCGTTATCCGGAGCGTGTGCACGACTCAACTTATAACCGCGAGCGCGCGGCGCGGATCAATGCGCTGGTGCGGCGCAATCTGTCGGCCGACATGTGTGTGAAGATGCTGCTCAAGCCGCTCGATCTGCCCGCGCGGATTCAGCCAGGCGTGCATTACCCGCTTGCCAAGATCACGCAGCACGTGTTCTTTCGCTGATCGCCTGGCGAAATGCCTGGTGTTGCAAATGGCCCGCTCATGCGGGCCATTTGCTTTTCAAGGCATGATGCAGGCTGGCTCACTTCTCACCGGATCGACATCATGAGCGATTCCCCCGCACCCGAACGTCCGCTCGAACAGAACGTGTTCGATGAATGGCCCGATGCCGTGCGCGCGTTGTTCGACGGTTCGTCGCTCGCCAGCAAGACGGGTTTCACCGCGTCGCTGCTGAGCGTCGATTCGAATGGCCATGTGCGCACGTCGCTGCTCGGCGTCGGCGAGTTGTATGCGCCCGATTCGCGCACGCTGTGCATCGCGTTGTGGCCGCAAGCCAGGGCGACGCGCGCCATCGCGCAGAGCGGCCGCGCAGCGCTCACCTTTGTTTGCGACGAGGCGTTCTATCAGGTGCAGTTGCTCATGACGCCGCTAGCGAGCGTCGCTGGCGACGCCAGTGGGCTCGTCTATCTGCATGGTTCGATCGACACGGCGGACGCGCAAAGCGTCCGTTATGCGCGCCTGACGAGCGGCATTACGTTCGAGCTGGAAGAGGAGGGAGAGGCGGTGCTCGACCGATGGGAACAGCAGATCGAGCACCTGAAGCAAGCCGCAGCCGGTGCCGGCCGGTAGTCCTCAAACGCAAGGACTACGGCGAACAAGCGTGCGGTTTCGACGCTTAGCGGCCGCGCTGGCCGCTGCGCGTGGGATGGCCACCGCGCGGCGCGTCGTTGCGCGGCTTCGCGCCGCCCAACAACGCACCCGGATTGCCGCCTTGCGGTTTCGCGCCCTGCGGCTTGCGCGGTGCGTGCTGCGCGGCGCTGCCTTCGTGCGCGACGGCGCGCGGCCGGTCGTCGTGACGCTGACCGTCACGACGCGGCTGGCCGCCGTTGCCGGCCGGCTTCGCGCCTTGCGGCTTCGGCTGCTGTTGACCGTTTGTGGGGCGTTGACCTGAGCGCTGCGCCGGTTTCGCGGAACCCGCGCCGTCACGCCGACCGTCGTCACGCTTCGGTGCGCCTTGACCCTGACGCGGCGAACGACCACCACCACCGCCGCCGCCACCCTGGCCGCGACGCAGAATCGGTTCCGGCTTTGCGGTCGGGTCCGGTTCGAAACCGGCGATCACTTCCTGCGGCACCGGACGCTTGATCAGCTTCTCGATGTCCTTCAGCAATTGCAGTTCGTCGACGCACACCAGCGAGATCGCTTCGCCCGTCGCGCCCGCGCGGCCCGTGCGGCCGATGCGGTGTACGTAGTCTTCAGGCACGTTCGGCAGATCGTAGTTGACCACGTGCGGCAGTTGATCGATATCGATGCCACGCGCGGCGATGTCGGTCGCGACCAGTACCTGCAGCGTGCCGTCCTTGAATTCGGCGAGCGCGCGCGTACGGGCCGACTGGCTCTTGTTGCCGTGAATCGCCAGGGAGTTGATGCCGTCCTTGGTCAGTTGTTCGGCAAGACGGTTGGCGCCGTGCTTGGTGCGCGTGAACACCAGCACCTGGAACCAGTTGTGTTGCTTGATCAGATGCGTGAGCAGTTCGCGCTTCTTGTCGCGATCCACCGGGTGAATCTTCTGCGCGACCGTTTCCGCTGTCGTATTGCGGCGCGCGACTTCGATCAGCGCCGGCGAGTCGAGCAGATTGTCGGCGAGCGTCTTGATCTCGTCGGAGAAGGTGGCCGAGAACAGCAGGTTCTGGCGCTTCGGCGGCAGCTTCGCCAGCACGCGCTTGATGTCGTGGATGAAGCCCATGTCGAGCATGCGATCGGCTTCGTCGAGCACGAGAATCTCGAGATGCGACAGGTCGATGGTCTTCTGCTGCATGTGATCGAGCAAACGGCCCGGCGTCGCGACGACGATATCCACGCCGCTGCGCAGTGCGCCGATCTGCGGATTGATGCCGACGCCGCCGAACATCACGGTCGACTTCAGCTTCAGATACTTGCCGTAGGCTCGCACGCTTTCTTCGACCTGCGCGGCCAGTTCACGCGTGGGCGTGAGGATCAGCGCGCGCACCGCGCGCTTGCCCGAGCCGGTTGCAACGGCGGGCATGGAGTTCAGACGTTGCAGGATCGGCAACGTGAAGCCGGCGGTCTTGCCGGTGCCGGTTTGCGCGCCGGCCAGCAGGTCGCCGCCGTTGAGCACGGCGGGAATCGCTTGCGTCTGGATCGGAGTCGGAGTGGTGTAGCCGAGTTCGTGTACAGCGCGGACCAACGGTTCGGACAAGCCGAGGGAATCAAAAGACATAAAAGATCTTTGCAATGCAGTTTTGCGAACGGCACACATGGGCCCGGCAGGCATAAATGCCGCATGAACACACCCGCTTGGCGTGTTCGAGGCCGAAGCCCAGTTCCGTTCGCAGAGAAATCGGCGGCACGCGGGAAACGCGTGCCGAATGCTTCAACGCGCTATGCAGACACGTTGACTGGCCTTAAGTTGCATTTCGCCGCCGTGGGGTGTCACGCGACGTAGCGCGCGACACTGACGAATTGACACAGACTGCCCGCCAGTACGAACAGGTGCCAGATACCATGTCCGTGCCGGATGCGCTCGTCGTTGATGAAGAAGTAGATGCCGGCGCTGTAGATGACTCCGCCGGCCACGAGCCAGGCGGTACCCGCTGCCGGTAAGGCTTGTACCAGCGGGCGGACGGCAACGAGCGCGAGCCATCCCATCAAGACATACAGCACCATCGAAACGCTGCGGGTGCGTCGCCCCAGCGTCAATTCCTGCACGATGCCGAGAGCGGCAAGCCCCCAGCTTACGCCGAATAGCGACCAGCCCCACGGTCCGCGCAATGTGACGAGCGTGAACGGGGTGTAGCTGCCGGCGATCAGCAGGTAAATCGCCGAATGGTCGCATTTCTGCAGAACCGCTTTCACGCGCGGATTGCGCACGCTGTGGTAAAGCGTCGAGATAGCATACAGCACGAACAGCATCGCACCGTACACGCTGAAGCTGACCACCTTGTACGCGTCACCGTCGAGCGCGCCCATCGTCACGAGCGTTGCAAGACCCGCCACCGACAGCACGGCGCCGACGAGGTGGGTAATGCTGTTGAAACGCTCCCCGACATGCACGATTCTTCTCTCCTGCGCGATTTCATAAGGCTTAATCATGCCCCATGATACCGGTCCTGAAAAAGCGAAGGGCGCGGCCGCGAATTTCGCAGGCCGCGCCCCGGATGCTACGAACGCTGCTTAGTCGAGCGGCGCCGAACGCAGATCGGACACTTGCTGCGGTGACACGGCCGTACCGTGGTTGCCCCACGACATACGGATGTACGTCACAACCGCCGCGACTTCCTGATTCGACAGCGCTTGCGCGAACGGCGGCATGCCATACGGATGCGGGTTGCCATCCGTGCTCGGCGGGTAGCCGCCGTTCAGCACCATACGGATCGGGTTGACCGCCGACGGCATCTGAATCGACTGGTTGTTCGCGAGCGGCGGGAAGGACGGCGGCATGCCGAGGCCATTTTCCGCGTGACACTTCGCACAGTTGTCAGCGTAGATCTTCTGACCTTGCTTCAACAGTTCGCCGCCGAACTTTTCCGACGTTTCGAGCTGCAGCGGTTCAGGCGCTTCGCTCTTCTGCGGAATCGTCTTCAGGTACGTGGCCATCGCGTTGATGTCCGCGTCCGACATGTACTGCAGGCTGTTGTGAACCACTTCGGCCATCGGACCGAACACCGCGCCGCGGTTCGACACGCCGGTCTTCAGCAGATCGGCGATGTCTTTGGTTTCCCAGTCGCCGAGGCCGGCTTCCTTGTTCGACGTGAGCGACGGTGCGTACCAGTTCTGCAGCGGGATCAGGCCGCCGGCAAACGCCGCCGAGCTCACCGGGCCGCCCATGGCGTTGATCGACGTGTGGCACATGCCGCAGTGGCCGAGGCCTTCGATCAGGTACGCGCCGCGGTTCCATTCGACCGACTTGGTCGGATCCGGCTTGTACTCGCCTTCACGGAAGAACAGCGTGCGCCAGCCGATCAGCATGTTGCGCTGATTGAACGGGAATTTCAGTTCATGCGGACGGCTCGCCACGTTGACCGGCGTGACCGAACGCAGGTACGCGTAGATCGCGTCCGAGTCGGCGCGCGTGACCTTCGTGTAGCTGGTGAACGGGAAGCCCGGATACAGCAGGCTGCCGTCTTTCGAACGGCCGGTGTGCATGGCGCGGTAGAAGTCGTCCTGCGTCCACTTGCCGATACCGTACTGGTCGTCAGGCGTGATGTTCGGCGTGAACATCGTGCCGAACGGCGTGGCCATGGGCAGACCGCCGGCGAACTGCTTGCCGCCGCGCACCGTGTGGCAGGCGATACAGTCGCCGGCGCGGGCGAGATACTCGCCCTTCTTGATCAGCGCGGCCTGGTCGGCGGGCGTTGCCGCCATGGCCGTGCCGTTATGCAGATGGTCGCCGCCCGACCACAGGACGGGAACGAGTGCGGCGGCCGCAACGACGACGACTGCCGAGAGGGCGAACAAAGACTTGCGTTTCATTTGAGTGTCTCTCCCGGTGCCTTATTGCGGTTCGCTGCCGCAGGCAAGCGGAGTCTTCATCGAGCGGGCCGGAGCCGGCACGGGGTTTTGCGGAGCCTGTTGCGTGGAAAGCCATGAAGCGACGGCGTTCACGTCATCGTCGGTCAGGCGCGTGGCGATGGTGTGCATGCAATCAGGCGCGATGGCATGACGCGAGCCCGAGCGCCATGCGCCGAGCTGGGCGCTGATGTAGTCGGAGTGCAGACCGACCAGACCCGGGATAGCGGGTTCCATACCGGTCAAACTCTTGCCGTGGCAAGCCGCGCAAGCCGGAATCTGCTTCGAGGCGTCGCCGTTCAGCACGATCTGCTGGCCGCGCGCGAGCGTGCTCGACGACACCGTCGGCTTGGCCGGCGGCGGATACGGAGGACGCTGTTGCGAGAAGTACGTGGCGATCTGATGAAGGTAGTCGTCGGAGAGGTACGTGACGAGGTAGTTCATGGGCGGATATTTGCGGCGCCCTTCGCGGAAATTCTGCAGCTGGTTGTAGAGATAGTCGGCCGGCTTGCCCGCCAGGCGCGGGAAGTAGTCGTTGTCGGTACCTTGGCCATGCGAGCCGTGGCAGGCCGTGCAGCCTTGCACGCGCGCTTCCATCGTATCGGGGGCCTTCGGTTGAGTCTGCGCTTTCGCAGCGCTATAAACGCCCGCGGAGCCGATCAGCAGAAGGGCGAGCAACGGGCGGAAAATGCGTCTTGAAGACACGCGTAACTCCATCAAAATCGGGGACCTGACCGAACTTCGAGCGGCTCGGTGTGAAGGGCAGCCGGCGCTGCGGCGACGCAGCATTCTATCATCGAAGGGTGATGGTGACTATTTGGCACATTAGAGAAGGTTCCGGCTGTCACAGCCATGCGACAGTTTGACGCGGACGACAGCTTCGAGCGACTCGCCTGTTATCCCGAATTTGTCTGCGCGATCAACGGCGCAAGCCTCGGGCCCGGCCGATCTATCCATAAACCAGGTTGAACCGACGCCCGCGCGAACCATCGAAGCGTACACTTCCGGGCGCGCCGGGCTTTGTCCGGTCTCGTTGTGCCCGGTCCGACGCCCACCGTTTTCCTGATCATCCGCTATCGGCCCTACATGAAGCTACTTAATTTTTCCCGTCCGGCGTTGCGAGCCTCGATGCTCGGCGCCGCGGCGCTGCTTGCGACGTCCACGGTTTTCGCCCATGCGCATCTGACCTCGAGCGAGCCGGCGGCCAACGCCGAAGTCAGCGCGCCCACCGAAGTGACGATCCATTTCACCGAGCCGCTCGAGCCGGCTTTCAGCAGGATCGCGCTTGCCGACACGAGCGGCAAGGCGGCCGCACCGGCCGAGTCGCAGGTCGATAAGGATGACGCGAAGGTCATGCATCTGCCGCTGCCGTCGTTGAATGCCGGCCGCTATGCGGTGCACTGGATCGCGGTAGCCACGGACGGCCACCGTACCCAAGGCGACTTTGCGTTTATCGTCAAATGAGCATCGACGGACTCTGGATCGGGCAGGTCGCCATGGCCGCGCTCATGAACGTCGCGTTTGCGTTTGCCGTCGGTTCGGCGTTGCTCGGCGCGTGGCTCGCGAAGGACGCCCAGCAGAAGATCTCGCCCGCGCGTCCCGCGTGGTTGCGCGCGCAACGCTCGATGCTGACGGCCACCGTCGTGCTGGTACTCGCGGATCTCGGCTGGCTGCTGTATCAGGCGGCGTCGATGAGCGGTGTCGCGTTGCCGGCCGCCATTGGCGTAGTGCCGACCGTGCTGACGCAAACCCATGTCGGTTACGGTTGGAGCCTTGCGTTTGCCGGCGCGCTCGTGCTGCTCGGCACAGCGATGGCCAGTCATACGGGCATGCTGCGCAACGCGCTGCTTTGGCTCGCGGTGATCGCGATCGCCGCGGGCAAGGCGTCGCTGGGTCACGCCGCCGATGCCGGGCCGGCCTCGGCCGCGATCGCCATGCAAACGCTGCATGTGCTCGTCACCAGCGTGTGGGGCGGTCTGGCGATGGCGGCGGGGCTCGCGGTCCTGCCGGCGCTCGGCACCTCGACCGCGCGCGGCATGTTGATCCGCACGGCGACTCAGGTGTCGAACGTGTCGGTGGTGGCGGTTGCGCTCGTGCTGCTCTCCGGCATCTTCAACGCGATACGGGGTTCGGGCGGCTCGTTCGAGGCGATCGAACTCAGCACGTGGGGTCATGTGCTGACGCTGAAGCTTGCGCTGGTCGCGCTCGCGCTCGTGCTCGGCGGACTCAACCGCTTTTTGGCGCTGCCGCGCCTGCGCCGCACGGCCTCGACGATGGATGCTCACACCTTCGTCAACGTGCTGTATCTCGAAGCGCTGGCGATGATCGGCGTGTTCGTCGCAGCGGCCGCGTTGTCGCATAGCGTACCGGCGTTCGCGGCGCTCGGTTGATGCCGTGGCGCGAGGTCATGCGCAAGGCGAGCTGCGTGATCGACGGCGACTGAACCGCAACCGCGTCGGCATGAGTTCAGCTCTGCAACGTGCCGCAACCGCCACGTCAACCACATAAAAAAGCGCCGCACAGCAAAAGCGTGCGGCGCAATACACACGGTCGCCTGGCGGTGGCCAGCAATCCGTTACTACTCTTTTCAGGCGGCGAGTGCGTGGCTCGCCCGCTCTAGTGTCTCCTCCGGAAACATCTCCTGCTGCAACTCGCCGGCTTCGCTGAACCACTGGCAGATCAGCCAGTTGCCCGGCGCGAATAGCACCGGCCCGCTCCAGATGACGGTCATCGGGCGGCCGCCTGACTTGAGTTTCAGGACGTCGCCCGCGCGAAACGCGGGTTGCGCCCGCCTCATGAGCCGCTCGGCCAGCCGCATGTGAGCCTCCGCTTATTCGAGGCCGAGCCGGTGTCCGAGGATCGGCGCGCAAAAGAGCGCGATGGCGCAGCCCGCAGCTTTGCCTTCGAGTTCGGCGCCCGCGGCGCGCGCGCCGTACATATGCGTGAGGAGATCGAACAGTTGCGGCAGGCAGTACACCACCGCGGCGCCGATGAGGCATTTCTCGACGACCGAGATGCGCCAGCCGCGTTCGAATGCGAGCGCCGCGCCGAGGATGCGCAGCACGCCGAACACCACCAACGCACCAACGGCGGCTTGTTCGCGGAGCAGATAGTCTGGAAGGAACTCGCCCATATTTTCCCCGATGCATTTGTCGTTTGAATGCATTTCAGCAAGGAGCGGGCCATGAGTCTGTCTGATGCCGAACAAACGGCTTGAAAGCCTTTCTGGATGAGGCTTTGCGAGGAATGCTACGCAGCAGGGAAGAGCCTGGAAAACGCCTGTTTCGGTCCATTTGGTCCGGGATGTTGCGTTACTGCGACGGCCCGCGCGCCACGTCACCGTGACGCGCGGGCCGCACCGCGAAGCGCGGGATAACGCCGCTTTAACGAATCCGTTCGATCTTGCCCACGAGGAACAGATACGACAGTGCGCCGACCACGCCGACGCAGCTCATGAACACCAGCGCGGGCCGGAAATCGTTGTTCCTGACGATCAAGCCGATCACCACCGGTACGCAGATCGACGACAGGTTGCCCATCAGGTTGAACATGCCGCCGGTGAGGCCGAGCAGTTCCTTCTTCGCCATCGACGACACCAGCACCCATGTGATCGACGAAAAACCGCTGCCGAAGAACGCGATCGCCATGAAGAGGATCACCATCGCGGGCGACTCGACATAGTTTGCGCCGACGATCGCCGTGGACAGCAGCAGGCCCGTCACGATCGGCACCTTGCGCGCGAGCGTGGCCGACACGCCGCGCCGGATCATCCAGTCCGACAACAGGCCCGAACCCAGAATGCCCACGAAGGCAGCGAGAAACGGCACGGCCGCCATGAAGCCGGCTTTCAGAAAGTCCATGTGCCGGTACTTGACAAGGTAGGTGGGAAACCAGGTGAGGAAGAACCACAGCGTCGAGGTCACCGCGATCTGCCCGATATAGACGCCCCACAGCTTGCGATTGCCGAGCACCGCGCGCCAGTCGGCGGCGCTGTAGCGCGCGCGGGGACGACGTGTGTCGCCGAGTTCGACGAGTCCGCCGCCTGCACGGATCGTTTCGAGTTCGGCTTCGTTGACGTCCTTAGCCTCGGACGGTTCACGGTACAGCGCGTACCAAACCAGCGCCCACGCCACGCCGATCGCTCCGGTCAGAAAGAACACGCCTTGCCAACCGAAATGCTGTTGCGTGAGAACCAGCGCCGGCGTCAGAAACGCGAGCCCGACATACTGGCCGGACGTATAGCTGGCAATCGCGCGAGCCCGTTCGCTATCCGGAAACCAGGTCGTGACGATACGGTTCAGCGTGGGATAGGCGGGCGCCTCCAGCGCCCCGAGCAGCACGCGCAGCGAAAGCAGCATCGCGAACGCGCTGGCGAATCCTTGCAGAATGGTCGCCAGCGACCACAGTCCGATGATCAGCGCCAGCAGAAGCCGCGGCCGCGTGCGATCGACCAGCATGCCGCCGGGAATTTGCAGCAGTGCGTATGACCAGCCGAACGCGGAAAACACCAGTCCCATTTGGGTCGAATCGAGTTGCAGATCCTGCGCGA
The DNA here is from genome assembly GCF_046030175.1 of Paraburkholderia sp. RL17-373-BIF-A. NCBI lineage: Bacteria > Pseudomonadati > Pseudomonadota > Betaproteobacteria > Burkholderiales > Burkholderiaceae > Paraburkholderia > Paraburkholderia sp. RL17-373-BIF-A. The sequence continues at coordinate 81,380 of NZ_JARESO010000023.1, read as the reverse complement.
TCGCGGTGGCGGCGATCGACAGATTGCTGCGGTCCAGATACGTGATGACGACGGTGATGAACAGCATCGCAAGGAGGCGGTGGCGCTTGGCCGTCGCTTGCGTCTGGATGTGGGTTGTCTCCACTCAGGTTGTCCTCTTGTTGGTTTTTCTGCCGGCGCCACGGGCCGCGGAACACGCAAACATGAACGTCGACGCAAAAACAAAAACGCCGCCCATGGGCGGCGTTCCTTCACGCAATTACCATTCGGCGACGCTGCCGTCCTCGTGGCGCCACACCGGATTGCGCCAGCGATGGCCGACCTTCGCCATCTCCCGCACCTTCTCTTCGTTGACCTCGATGCCGAGGCCCGGACCTTGCGGAATCGACACGAAGCCGTCTTCGTATTTGAAGACTTCCGGATTCCTGATGTAGTCGAGCAGATCGTTGCCCTGGTTGTAGTGGATGCCGAGACTCTGTTCCTGGATGAACGCGTTGTAGCTCACCGCGTCGATCTGCAGGCAGGTGGCCAGCGCGATCGGGCCGAGCGGGCAATGCAGCGCGAGCGCGACGTCGTAGGCTTCCGCCATCGACGCGATCTTGCGGCACTCGGTAATGCCGCCCGCGTGCGACGCATCCGGCTGAATGATGTCGACGTAACCACCCGACAGAATGTGCTTGAAGTCCCAGCGCGAATACAGGCGCTCGCCCAGCGCGATCGGCGTGTTGGTCTGGTTGACGATGTCGCGCAGCGCCTCGGCGTTCTCCGACAGCACCGGCTCTTCGATGAAGAGCAGCTTGTACGGGTCGAGTTCTTTCGCCAGCACCTTGGCCATCGGCTTGTGCACGCGGCCGTGGAAGTCCACGCCAATGCCGATGTTCGGTCCGACCGCCTCGCGCACGGCCGCGACGTTGTTGATAACGCCTTGCACTTTGTCGAAGGTGTCGATGATCTGCAGTTCTTCCGAGCCGTTCATCTTCACGGCCTTAAAGCCGCGCTCGACCACGGCGCACGCGTTGTTGGCGACGTCGCTCGGACGGTCGCCGCCGATCCACGAATACACCTTGATCTTGTCGCGCACCTGGCCGCCGAGCAGCGCATGAACCGGCACGCCATGATGCTTGCCCTTGATGTCCCACAGCGCCTGGTCGACACCGGCGATCGCGCTCATCGTGATCGGGCCGCCGCGATAGAAGCCCGACCGATACATCACTTGCCAATGGTCTTCGATCAGAAGCGGGTCTTTGCCAATCAGATAGTCGGACAGCTCCTCCACCGCGGCCGCCACCGTGTGCGCACGGCCTTCGACCACCGGCTCGCCCCAGCCGACGATGCCTTCGTCGGTTTCGATTTTCAGGAAGCACCAGCGCGGCGGAACGATGAAGGTTTCGAGCTTGGTGATTTTCATGGCGTACGTCTCCTTTGTCGGCCGGAGTTAGCGCTTTAGCGCTTACTCCGGCCCCATGCAAAGCATCGGCCTTGGGCCTCTGCGAAATATTCCGGGGATTCACATGCTACAACAAAGCGCGTTTAAGTACTATTAATAGTACTATTGGCCATATAGTGGCAAGACCGGCGTCTCGGCATGGCGTTGTCGAAGCAGTGATCTCAGGTTGAGATACCGGATAATCGCGCTCGTTCCGGCCTCGGTTCCAATATCGATAGCGCCGCAAGGCCGCTAGGAGAAAGCTATTCAGCACGATCTGCATGGGCGTGTCGCCCATTTGCTGGCGACCGCGATTCTGCGCGGCGACTATGCGCCCGATTCCATCTTGCCGCGCGAAGCGGAGTTGATGGAGACGTTCGGCGTGAGCCGCACGGTGTTGCGCGAGGCGTTGCGTACGCTGACTTCGAAAGGCTTGATCGAATCGCGTCCGCGCGTGGGCACGCGCGTGCGTCCGAAACGCGCGTGGAATCTGCTCGATGTCGACGTGCTCGACTGGTACTCGCGGGTCGCCGAGCCGATGGCGTTCGCGCTCAAGCTGCAGGAAATGCGCGAGATGATCGAGCCGTACGCCGCGGGTCTGGCGGCCGCCTCGCACACGGACGACACGTTCTACGCGCTCGCCGCGGCCCATGCGGCGATGGTGGCGGCGCGCAATGTCGACGAATGGGTGCGTGCCGATCTGCAGTTTCATTTGAGCGTGCTGACCGCGTGCAGCAATGAATTGCTGATTCCGCTCGGCACGCTGATCGAGCGCACGCTCGAAGCGCAACTGCGTCTGAACGCGAAACGCGCGGACGTGTTCAATGCGTCGCTGGCCGAGCATACGGCGGTGTTCGAAGCGATTCGCGATCGCGACGCGGCTGCGGCGCGTGCGGCGATGGCGGGGCTGTTGGGTGTGACGCGCGGGCGGATCGAGGCTTAGGCGTGGGCGTCGCGGCGGCGCCCGGCGACGATCCGGTTCAGCGCCGCGTCAGCCGTCGCGCTTCAATCCATCGCGGCGTGCGCCACGGACGCATCCGCCGCCTTGTGTGCAGGGCGGATCAACAGCAGTAGCGGAATAACCAGCAGCGTCGCCATGAACATCAGCTTGAAGTCGTTCAGATAGGCGATCATCGACGCCTGCTGAGTGATCGACACGTTCAATGCGGCCATGTCGTAGTTCGATCCGCTATTGAGCATCGGCTGGATAGCGGGATTGAAGGGCGTGATATTCGCCGCGAGGTCCGCATGCGAGACTTGCGTGTTGCGCGTCATCAGCGTCTGCACGATCGAAATCCCGATACTGCTGCCGATATTGCGCATCAGGCTGTATGTCGCGGTGCCGTCCGCGCGCAGTTCCGGCGTGAGCGTCGAGAAGGTCAGCGCGCTCAGCGGCACGAACACGAGACCGAGTCCGAAGCCCTGAATCACCCCAGGCCAGACGATGTCCGATGCCGACAGCACGATCGTGTAATGCATCATCTGCCACAGCGCGAACGCCGAGATCAGGAAGCCCGCGAGCAGCAGGAGCCGCGCGTCGATCCGCCTCAGCAGGCGCCCGGCGATCAGCATCGCGACCATCGTGCCCGCGCCGCTCGGCGCGGTGACGAGGCCGGTGGTCGCGACCGGATAATTCATCAGGTTCTGCAGCATAGGCGGAAGCAACGCGCGCGTCGCATACATCACCGCGCCGATCACGAAGATGAAAAACGTCCCCGTGGCGAAGTTCGGGTCCTTCAGCAACTCGTATTTGAAGAACGATTTCTTGCCGACGGTGGCCGTGTGCACGAGGAAAAACGCGAAGCTGATGGCCGCAAGCAGCGCCTCGATGACGATTTCGTTCGAGCCGAACCAGTCGAGTTGCTCGCCGCGATCGAGCATGGCCTGCAATGCGCCGATGGCCAGCCCAAGCGTGGCGAAGCCGAACGCGTCGAACTTCGCGTCATGTTTCGGCTCGCGCGAAGGCAGGAAGGTCGCCACGCCGAACAGCGCGAACGCGCCGATCGGCACGTTGATGAAAAACACCCAGCGCCAGTTGTAGCTGTCGGTGAGCCAGCCGCCGAGCGTCGGCCCGAGAATCGGCCCGACCATCACGCCCATGCCCCATACCGCCATGGCCTGGCCCTGCTTCTCGCGCGGGTTGATGTCGAGCAGGATGGATTGCGACAGCGGCACCAGCGACGCGCCGAAAATCCCTTGCAGCAAACGCGACGCGACGATTTGCGTGAGCGTCTCCGACAAACCGCACAGCGCCGACGACACCGTGAAGCCACCGATCGCGAAGATCAGCAGGCGCTTGACGCTCAGCCGGTCGGACAGCCAGCCGGTGAGCGGCGTGGCGATCGCGGCGGCGACGATGTACGAGGTCAGCACCCACGTGATCTCATCCTGCGACGCGGACAGCGTGCCCTGCATATGCGGCAGGGCCACGTTGGCGATCGTGCTGTCGAGCGTCTGGATCAACGTCGCCAGCATGATCGAGATGGTGATCATCGGGCGGTTGAGCGGCGCGGCGGCGCTGGCCGCCGGGTTGTCGGAAGACATGAATGAGCGGGGTCGTCGATATAGTAAGCATGCTTAGTATATCGGTTGCGCGCGTGTCTGCCATCGGGAATTATGCGGAGCGTGAATTGCGCCCGTTTCAACCCTGAAAAACGAAAGCCTTTCGTATAATCCGCGCATGAAAACCCAACTCGATGAGCGCTTCGGCTTTCTGATTTCCGACGTCGGTCGCCTGACGGGCAAGCGTTTCGACGACCTCGCGAAGTCTTCAGTCGATCTGACGCGCGCGCAGTGCCGCGTGCTGGCCTACCTCGCGCATTACGGCGACACCAATCAGGCGCGGCTCGCGGACCTGCTCGAAGTCGCGCCGATTTCGGCGGGCCGTCTGCTCGACCGGATGGAAGAGGGCGGCTGGATAGAGCGGACTGCCAATCCGCAGGACCGCCGCGAGCGCCAGGTGCACATGACGCCGAAGGCCGAGCGCACGCTCGGCAAGGCGCGCAAAGTCGGCGACGAAGTCGCGCTCGAAGCGCTGAACGGCTTCACCGAAGAGGAAGCGAAGCAGTTGATCGCGTTGTTGCAACGCGTACGGGGCAATCTGAGCCGGCTGGTGGATCGGTGATAGCCGGCGCGCGATTGGGTTAAGTGGGGCGTTGACGGCGCGCTTCCGCACGCCGCGTGGCGACTACTTCGACTCGGGCGTCCCCGACGCTCCCGACGGCGGCACCAACTCGAAACATGCAGGCGGCGCGACAGATGTTCTCGTTTTCGCGTCGGGCTGCTGCGGGTCGATACATTTGAAGGCGCTCTGATCGCGCTGGACGAAAATCGTGTCGGCCGGGCCCGCGCTGCCATGGGCGCTATTCACGACGGCGACGATTTTGTAGCCGTCCTGCAAGAGCGTGGACAGCGTGGTCGCGCTCGCGCGCCACTGGCTGTCGGGCGGTGTCTGAGCCTGAGCGGCGAGTGCGGCGGTGCCGCTGAGAAACGCGATGGAAGCGGTGGCCACGGCAAGCGTGGCGGTGCGGAACGTCATCAAGAAACCTCCTTGAAGTTGCTGTAGTTGCAGTTCGGAAAGCCAAAACAAAAAAGCCGCTGAACCTTGCGGATCAGCGGCTTTTTCTTGCAACTGGTGGCGAATCAGGGACTCGAACCCCGGACCTGCGGATTATGATTCCGTCGCTCTAACCAACTGAGCTAATTCGCCGAAAGAAGCGAGATTATGCGGATGGCGCCGGAGGCTGTCAACCCCCGGCGTACAACTTTTTCAAGAAGCTGTTCCGGTCATCAGACGTTTCAGTCCTTCGCGTAGATGTCCGAGTCTTTGGTTTCCCGGACGAACAGCATGCCGATCACGAAGGTAATGAGCGCGATCACGATCGGATACCACAGTCCCGAAAAGATATTGCCCTTCGCCGCCACGATCGCGAAGGCGGTGGCCGGCAGGAACCCGCCGAACCAGCCATTGCCGATGTGATACGGCAGCGACATCGAGGTGTAGCGGATGCGCGTCGGGAACATCTCCACCAGCATCGCCGCGATCGGTCCGTAGACCATCGTCACGTAGATCATCATGATCGTCAGGATCACCACGGTCATTGGCCAGTTGATCTGCGAGGGATCGGCCTTCGGCGAATAGCCCGCGGTCTTCAGCGTCGTCGCGAGGGTCTTGTCGAACGCTTTGCCTTGATCCTTGGCGTCGGCGGCCTTGCCGTCATACGTGTTGATCACCGTATCGCCGACCTTGATCTCCGCCAGCGTGCCCGCCGGCGCGGCGACGTTCTCGTAGTTCAAGCCGGCCTTCGAGAGCGCGCTCTTGGCGATGTCGCAGGAACTCGTGAACTTCGAGGTGCCGACCGGGTTGAACTGGAACGAGCACTCGTCCGGGTTCGCGATCACGACGATCGGTGCCTTCGCGGTCGCGGTTTCCAGCGCCGGGTTGGTGTAGTGCGCCAGCGCCTTGAACAGCGGGAAGTACGTGCACGCGGCGATCAGCAGGCCGGCCATGATGATCGGCTTGCGGCCGATACGATCCGACAGCGAGCCGAAGAACAGGAAGAACGGCGTGCCGATCAGGAGCGCGATCGCGATCATGATATTGGCGCTGCTGCCGTCCACCTTCAGCGTCTGCGTCAGGAAGAACAGCGTGTAGAACTGGCCCGTGTACCAGACCACGGCCTGGCCGGCGGTGAGGCCGATCAGCGCGAGAATCACGATCTTCAGGTTCTTCCACTGGCCGAAGGCTTCGGTCAGCGGCGCCTTGGAGGTCTTGCCTTCGGCCTTGATGCGCTCGAACACCGGCGATTCATGCAGTTGCAGACGAATCCACACCGACACGCCCAGCAGGATGATCGAGGCGATGAACGGAATGCGCCAGCCCCAGGCGCCGAACGCGTCTTCACCCATTGCCGTACGCACGCCGAGAATCACCAGCAGCGACAGGAACAGGCCGAGCGTGGCGGTTGTCTGGATCCAGGCCGTGTAGAAGCCGCGGCGTCCCGGCGGCGCATGTTCGGCCACGTAGGTGGCGGCGCCGCCGTACTCGCCGCCGAGCGCGAGGCCTTGCAGCATGCGCATCGCGATGAAGATCACCGGCGAAGCAAAGCCGATCGCCGCGTAGCCCGGCAGAAAACCGACGAGGAACGTCGACAGGCCCATGATCACGATCGTCACGAGGAACGTGTACTTGCGCCCGACCATATCGCCGAGGCGCCCGAACACGATCGCGCCGAACGGCCGGACCGCGAAGCCGGCCGCGAAGCTGAGCAGCGTGAAGATGAACGCGGCAGTCGGATTGACGCCGGAGAAGAAGCTCTTACTGATGAAGGCCGCCAGCGAGCCGGCCAGATAGAAGTCGTACCACTCGAAAACCGTACCCAGCGACGATGCGAAGATCACCCGCTTCTCTTCGCGCGTCATCGGCACGTGCGAGATTTGCCCGCCAACGGTAGCCATATGTCGTCTCCAATATTGATATGCACGCGGTTCGCCGGTAACGGCGTTCCCGTGGAACCGATTATTGGAGTGGAAACTTACGGCGTACTGACGTGGCGGGGTGAAATTGCAGCCTGGCGTGTGTTGCAGGTTTTTGGCCAACACGCGGCGATCTGGCCTCAAGACCGGCTAATTTGCTCTCAAGTAATCTCAATATCGAGATGGCAGATTTGCGCGTTCAAGTCACGTTAGGGTAAGTCCCGGCCCGTTCGTGCACGTGCAAGCTTACGCGTACGAGCGTGCCGGCAAGCCGCGGCGAGGTTTGGTAGACGTTGTCGTCGATCGTCAGCTCGCCGCCGTGCATGGTCGCGATCTCGCGGACGATCGCGAGTCCGAGGCCGCTGCCGTCGCCTTCACGGCCGAGAATCCGGTAGAAGCGCTCAATCACCCGCGAACGCTCGGCGACCGGAATGCCGAGGCCGGTATCCTCGACTTCCAGATACACGAGCCGCGCCGGCGCGTCATGCCTGACCCTGACGGTGATGCGCCCGCCCGGCGGCGTATAGCGGATGGCGTTGTCGATCAGATTCGACAGCATTTCGCGCAACATGACCGGATTGCCGTCCACTTCGACGGGCTCCTCGGGCGCTTCGTAGCCCAGATCCATCTGCTTGGCGAGCGCGGCCTGAACCCAATCGCGCACGGCGTGGCGCGCGACTTCGGTCACCTCGACCGGCGTGAAAATCTGCCCCGACATGCGATTCTCAGCGCGCGCCAGCGCCAGCAGTTGCGTGACGAGCCGCGCGGCCTGCTCCGAGCTGGTGGCGATCTGCTCCAGCGAGCGATGCACTTCCGCGGAGGCGTCCTGGCGCAGCGCCAGTTCGGCCTGGGTGCGCAGGCCGGCCAGCGGCGTTTTCATCTGATGCGCGGCATCGGCGATAAAACGCTTTTGCAGCTCCATGTTCTGTTCGAGGCGCGTCAGCAGATCGTTGAACGAGGTGACGAGCGGCTCGATTTCCGGCGGCGCGCGGCGTGCCTCGAGCGGCGACAGGTCGTCCGGGCGGCGCGCGCGGATATGCGCCTGCAGCGCGTGCAGTGGCGCGAGGCCGCGCGAGAGCCCGAACCACACCAGCAGGATCGCGAGCGGCAGGATCACGAACTGCGGCAGGATCACGCCTTTGATGATGTCGTTGGCGAGCTGGCTGCGCTTGTCGAGCGTTTCGGCGACCTGCACCAGCACAGGCTGCGCGCCGGGCGTCTGCGGAAACTCGACGGTCGTATAGGCGACGCGGATATCGTTGCCGCGCAGCACGTCGTCACGAAATTCGACGAGCCCCGGCTGCGGCCGGTCTTCCTCATGCGGCAGCGGCATGTCGCGCTCGCCGCCCACCAGTTCGCCGCGCGTGCCGAGCACCTGATAGAACACGCTGTCCACATTGTCCGCGCGCAGAAAGTCGCGCGTGGAGTCGGGCAGCGTCAGTTCCGCCACGCCATTGACCGGATGAATCTGGCGCGCGAGCACGTACGCGTCGGTTTCCAGCGCGCGGTCGAACGGGCCGTTTGCAATCGACTTGGCGACCAGATACGTGACAGCGAGGCTCATCGGCCAAAGCAGCAGCAGCGGCGCCAGCATCCAGTCGAGGATCTCGCCGAATAGCGAGCGCGGGCGCGCCTCGGCGGCAGCTTCGGTTTCGTCGGGCGGGGCGAACGGATTGGCGTAGCGCTCGTCGCGCGCCTCGTCGAGGTCCGCCGCGTGCGCCGTAGCGCGGTCTGCGCGCGCGGACATGGGCGTCCTCTATTTGTAGTGATGGCTCGCCGGCATCGCGCCGGACGGCGGCGAGGAGGGCGGCTCGGGCTCGGCGGGCGGGGGCGTCGTCATGGCGTTCGCGCTCGTGCTCGCCGGCGACGCCGCTTTCTCGAGGCAGTAGCCAAGACCGCGCACGGTGATGATGCGCACGCCGCTCGGTTCGATTTTCTTGCGCAGGCGGTGCACGTAGACCTCGATTGCGTTGTTGCTGACTTCTTCACCCCATTCGCACAGGTGGTCGACGAGTTGTTCCTTGGAGACAAGGCGGCCGATCCGTTGCAGCAGCACTTCGAGCAAACCCAGTTCGCGCGCCGACAGATCGATCACCTGCTCGTTGACATAGGCGATCCGGCCGACCTGGTCGAACGACAGCGAACCATGCCGTACGACCGTCGGGCCGCCGCCCGCGCCGCGCCGCGTCAGGGCGCGCACGCGTGCTTCGAGTTCGTTCAGCGCGAAGGGCTTGGCCATGTAATCGTCGGCGCCGAGATCGAGACCCTTGACACGTTCGTCGACGCTGTCCGCGGCGGTCAGGATCAGCACCGGCAGGTTGGAATTGCGCGCGCGCAGGCGGCGCAGCACCTCGAGGCCGGACATGCGCGGCAGGCCCAGATCGAGAATCAGCAGGTCGAAAGTTTGCATCGACAGCGCGGTGTCGGCCTCGACGCCGGTCTTCACGTGATCGACGGCATAGGCCGATTGGCGGAGTGATCGAACCAGACCGTCCGCGAGTATGCTGTCGTCTTCGGCAATCAGAATTCGCATGGTGCGCAAGCCTGGCCTTGCCGGCACCGCGGGGTGTCCCCCGGCGCACAGCGGTCTCCGAAAATTATTGTGGGTAGTTGGGCAGCGCGACAGTAAAAATGCGCGTTCGCATGAGAATCGTGCTTGCCAAAACTACTGTTTTTTTATACAGTGTCTGGGTTTCGTGTGCTGTCCTTCACGAGTAGGTTGAAACTCGGGGCTGCACATCCGCCTCAGACGCCGTTCATCATAGCAAAGGACGATTCATGGAAGAAAGCAAGAAAGGCTCGGCTGGACTGACTGCTGAAAAGAGCAAGGCACTCGCTGCCGCCCTCGCGCAGATCGAAAAGCAGTTCGGCAAAGGGTCGGTCATGCGGCTCGGCGCAGGTGAGGCGGTCGAAGATATCCAGGTGGTCTCAACCGGATCGCTCGGCCTCGACATCGCGTTGGGCGTCGGCGGTTTGCCGCGTGGCCGGGTGGTCGAAATTTATGGCCCGGAGTCGTCCGGTAAAACCACGCTGACGTTGCAGGTCGTCGCCGAAATGCAGAAGCTCGGTGGCACGGCGGCGTTTATCGACGCGGAACACGCGCTGGACATCCAGTACGCGGGCAAGCTCGGCGTGAACGTGAACGACCTGCTGGTTTCGCAGCCGGACACCGGCGAACAGGCGCTCGAAATCGCCGACGCGCTGGTGCGTTCGGGCTCGATCGACATGATCGTGATCGACTCGGTCGCGGCACTCGTGCCGAAGGCTGAAATCGAAGGCGAAATGGGCGACTCGCTGCCGGGTCTGCAAGCGCGTCTCATGTCGCAGGCGCTGCGCAAGCTCACTGGCACGATCAAGCGCACGAACTGCCTCGTGATCTTCATCAACCAGATCCGTATGAAGATCGGCGTGATGTTCGGCAACCCGGAAACCACCACGGGCGGTAACGCGCTGAAGTTCTACGCGTCGGTGCGTCTGGACATTCGCCGTATCGGTTCGATCAAGAAGAACGACGAAGTGATCGGTAACGAAACGCGCGTGAAGGTGGTGAAGAACAAGGTTGCTCCGCCATTCCGCGAAGCGATTTTCGACATCCTGTACGGCGAAGGTATTTCGCGTCAGGGCGAAGTCATTGACCTGGGCGTGCAGGCCAAGATCGTCGACAAGGCCGGCGCATGGTACAGCTACAGCGGCGAACGTATCGGTCAGGGCAAGGACAACGCGCGTGAATTCCTGCGCGAAAATCCGGATATCGCTCGCGAGATCGAAAACCGTATCCGTGAATCGCTGGGCGTGAATGCCATGGCTGAAGCCGTGACCGGCGCAGGCGCTGAAGTCGCGGACGAAGAAGAGTAACCATCACGTGATACGCAAGGGCCGGCCGTTGTCCGATTCCGGACACCACGCGGACGGCCCGCGTGATGAAGACGACGAGTCGTTCGATCCATTCGAATCGTTCGACGCACATGACCGCGCTGCGGGCCGCAATCCGCAGCGCGCGCAGTTTGAATCCTCCCCGCCCGTAGGCTCGGATCCCTCCGAAACCACCTACACTCGCTCGCGTCGCGTCCCAGGCGAAGCGAAACCCGGGCAAGACGAAGCCAAAAAATCCCAACGTCCGGCACGGTCGCTAAAAGGCCGCGCGCTCGGCTATCTGTCCCGCCGTGAATACAGCCGCACCGAACTGGCGCGCAAGCTGAAGCCGTTCGTCGAGGAAACCGACTCGCTCGACACCTTGCTCGACGCACTCGAAGCCGAAAACTGGCTGTCCGATTCGCGTTTCGCCGAAAGTCTGATTCATCGGCGCTCGTCGCGATTGGGCGCGAGCCGGATCGTCGGCGAATTGAAGCAGCATTCGGTCGACCAGACGCTCGTCGAAGAAGCCAGCGCGCAATTGCGCGAAACGGAACTGGCTCGTGCGCTCGCCGTCTGGCAAAAGAAATTCGGCCGGCTTCCCGAAACGCCCGCCGAACGGGCGAAGCAGACGCGCTTTCTGGCCTCGCGCGGATTTTCGGGGGCCACGATCGGCAAAATCCTTAAGGGAATCGACGAAGACTGGGCCGGCGAGTAAGCGCGGCGGCTTTATTGGCGCGCAAGCCCTTTAAGACAGCGACTTCCGCGCTCAGCCGCCTGCGGCGCGGCCGTGCGCAATCGGACCTGTCCCAAATACCCAGTATGCTAAAATTCGTGGGTTTTCCAATCCGGCCTTTCCTTCCCGCATGCCGCTCTCCCCGCCAGTGTCCCGTCAGTTGCGCCATCGTCGCGCAATCAGAGCGGAAGCCTATGAGCGAGCCGATGGCCTGTGGGATGTGGAAGCGTGCTTGACCGACGAAAAACCGCGCGATGTGGTGCTTGCGTCGGGCGTCCGGCCCAATGGTCAGCCGATCCATGAACTCTGGCTTCGCATCACCATCGATCGCAAGCTCAATGTCGTCGACGCCGAGGCGTCGTCCGACTGGGTGCCCTATCCTGGTTTGTGCCAAGTCAGCAATCCCGCCTACCGTGCCCTCATCGGGCTCAATCTCCGCCAAAACTTCCGTCGCGAGTCTGCCCGTTTGCTGGGCGGCACGGCGGGTTGCACGCATCTCACCGAGCTGTGCGCGATCCTGCCGACCGCCGCGATTCAGGCATTCGCCGGCGAAGTGTGGAACACCGGTGACGGCGCGTCGGGCGCGAACGCAGGTCCAGGAGACGGATCGTCTAACAGCACAGGTGAGCATTCCAACGATAAACCGCCATTCCAGCTGGGACGCTGCCACGCGCTGCGTTTCGACGGCGAGGCGGTGCAGCAGTTTTATCCGCGCTGGTATGGCCGCGCTCCGTATACAGCGGATCGCGCGGCATCGTCAGGCGACGGGGCAGTCCGCCAGACAGGCGAGGGCGGCAACGCGTCCGGCATGAACGACGGCAGCGGAAACGAAGTTCAATCCAACTCTCAGACTGAAGGGAATCACGCATGAAGATTCACGAGTACCAGGGTAAGGAAATCCTGCGGAAATTCGGCGTCGCGGTACCGCGCGGCAAGCCGGTCTTCTCGGTGGATGATGCGGTCAAGGCCGCGGAAGAGCTCGGCGGCCCGGTATGGGTCGTGAAGGCTCAGATCCACGCGGGTGGCCGTGGCAAGGGCGGCGGCGTGAAGGTTGCCAAGTCGCTGGAACAGGTTCGTGAGTACTCGAACCAGATCCTCGGCATGCAGCTCGTCACGCACCAGACCGGCCCGGAAGGCCAGAAGGTGAATCGTCTGCTGATCGAAGAAGGCGCTGACATCAAGAAGGAACTGTATGTCGGCCTCGTGATCGATCGCGTGTCGCAGAAGATCGTCGTGATGGCATCGAGCGAAGGCGGCATGGACGTCGAAGAAGTCGCGGAAAAGACGCCCGAGCTGATCCACAAGGTTGCAGTCGACCCGTCGACCGGCCTGAAGGACGCCGAAGCTGACGACCTCGCGAAGAAAATCGGCGTGCCCGACGCATCGATCCCGCAAGCGCGCGCGATCCTGCAAGGCCTGTACAAGGCATTCTGGGAAACCGACGCATCGCTGGCCGAAATCAACCCGCTGATCCTGACCGGCGACGGCAAGGTCATCGCACTCGACGCCAAGTTCAACTTCGATTCGAACGCACTGTTCCGTCACCCGGAAATCGTCGCGTATCGCGATCTGGACGAAGAAGATCCGGCTGAAGTCGAAGCCTCGAAGTTCGACCTTGCGTACATCTCGCTCGACGGCAACATCGGCTGCCTCGTGAACGGCGCTGGCCTCGCAATGGCAACGATGGACACCATCAAGCTGTTCGGCGGCGAACCGGCGAACTTCCTGGACGTGGGCGGTGGCGCCACGACCGAGAAGGTCACGGAAGCGTTCAAGATCATGCTGAAGAACCCGAACTTGACCGCGATTCTGGTCAACATTTTCGGTGGCATCATGCGCTGCGACGTGATCGCGGAAGGCGTGATCGCGGCGTCGAAGGCCGTCTCGCTGAAGGTGCCGCTCGTGGTCCGCATGAAGGGCACGAACGAAGACCTCGGCAAGAAGATGCTCGCTGAATCCGGCCTGCCGATCATCGCGGCGGACAGCATGGAAGAAGCGGCTCAGAAGGTCGTCGCGGCTGCTTCGGGCAAGGCGTAAGCCGAGTCCGCGGGGCTTTTGCCAGAATTAACCAGGATTACGAATGGCGGCGCGTGAGCGACGCGGGCGGAGAACATCCCGCCGCGCGGCGCAACAGCGCGACGCCAAACGAACAGAGGTCAATACATGTCGATTCTGATTAACAAAGACACCAAGGTCATCACGCAGGGCATCACCGGCAAGACCGGTCAGTTCCACACGCGTGCTTGCCGTGAATATGCAAACGGCCGTGAAGCGTACGTTGCAGGCGTGAATCCGAAGCGGGCCGGCGAAGATTTCGAAGGCATTCCCATCTACGCTAGCGTCGCAGAAGCCAAGGCTGAAACGGGCGCGACCGTGTCGGTGATTTACGTTCCGCCGGCAGGCGCTGCTGCTGCGATCTGGGAAGCGGTCGAAGCCGATCTGGACCTGGCGATCTGTATCACGGAAGGCATTCCTGTCCGTGACATGATCGAGCTCAAGGCTCGTATGCGTGCCGAAAACCGCAAGACGCTGCTGCTCGGACCGAACTGCCCGGGCACGATCACGCCGGACGAACTGAAGATCGGCATCATGCCGGGTCACATCCACCGCAAGGGCCGCATCGGCGTCGTGTCGCGTTCGGGCACGCTGACGTACGAAGCAGTCGGCCAATTGACGGCGATCGGCCTCGGCCAGTCGTCGGCAGTCGGTATCGGCGGCGACCCGATCAACGGTCTGAAGCACATTGACGTGATGAAGATGTTCAACGACGATCCGGAAACGGACGCCGTCATCATGATCGGCGAGATCGGTGGTCCGGACGAAGCGAACGCTGCTGAGTGGATCAAGGGCAACATGAAGAAGCCGGTGGTCGGCTTCATCGCTGGCGTCACGGCGCCTCCGGGCAAGCGCATGGGCCACGCCGGCGCGCTGATCTCGGGCGGCGCTGACACCGCTGAAGCGAAGCTGGAAATCATGGACGCTTGCGGCATCAAGGTCACGAAGAACCCGTCGGAAATGGCGCGTCTTCTGAAGGCAATGCTGTAAATCGAAATTCGCGCGCTGTCACGGCGCGTTTTTTGATACGCTTACGAAGCCCTTTCGTGAGCGTGCGGTTCTAAAAGCGGGGGAGTGTAGACTCCTCCGCTTTTTTTATTGGCCGCGCGTCGGATTTCTTCTTATTCTTTCAATCATGCTCGAGTTCTTCGCCACGCTCCATTGGGGCGCCGTCATTCAGATTATTGTCATCGACATTCTGCTGGGTGGCGACAATGCCGTCGTGATCGCGCTGGCCTGCCGCAATTTGCCGCCGTCCCAACGCACGAAGGGCGTGCTGTGGGGGACGGTGGGCGCCATCGTGCTGCGCGTGGCGTTGATTGCGTTCGCGGTCGCGCTGCTCGATGTGCCGTTGCTGAAATTCGCAGGCGGCCTGCTGCTGCTGTGGATCGGCGTGCGTCTGATGGCGCCGGCGCACGACCCGCATGAGAACATCAAGCCGGCCGACAAGCTGATGTCGGCGATCAAGACCATCATCGTCGCGGACGCGGTGATGAGCCTCGACAACGTGATCGCGATCGCGGGCGCGGCTGAGGCCGCCGATCCCGAGCACCGTCTCGCGCTGGTGATTTTCGGCCTCTTGGTGAGCATTCCGCTGATCGTGTGGGGCAGCCAGTTGGTTCTCAAGTTGCTCGACCGCTTTCCGATCGTCATTACGCTCGGCGCCGCGCTGCTGGGCTGGATCGCAGGCGGCCTGATCATCAACGACCCGGCCGGCGACCGTTGGCCGATCCTCGATTCGGCGTGGGCCGAATACGGCATGAGCATCGCGGGCGCGTTGTTCGTGGTGGTACTCGGTTACCTGCTCAAGCGCCGCAACGCCCATCGCGCGGCGGCTTGAGACAGGAGCCGCCGCCGGCTTGAATCGAACCGCGCTGCAGCGTTAGCCGTTCGGCTGACTGTCTGACGCGAACGCCGCTGGCTACGATTGAAACGCCTGTTCCCGATCCGTGGGGCAGGCGTTTTTCGTTTCAGGAGCCTGCCGATGATCGTCACTTTGCCTTATTCCCCTTACTCCCAATCCTCACTGTCCACGCGCTCAAGAGTGTGCCGAGCGGGCTGGTCCGCGCGGTTCGCGCGCGCCTGCCGACGCCTTGGCTTCGGTTTCACGCTGATTGAACTGATGATCGTGCTGGCGATCGTCGGCGTGATCGCCGCGTATGCGATTCCCGCGTATCAGGACTATCTGGCTCGCAGCCGCGTCGGCGAAGGGCTGTCGCTGGCGGCGTCCGCGCGGCTGGCCGTGTCCGAAAACGCCGCGAGCGGCAACGCGTTCAGCGGTGGTTATGCGTCGCCGCCCGCCACCCGCAACGTCGAGTCCATTCGAGTCGACGACGACACCGGCCAGATCACCGTCGCCTTCTCGACGCGCGTCGCGCCCGCGGGTTCGAACACGCTCACGCTCGTGCCATCGGTGCCTGACAACGTGGATGCGCCGACTGCGCGCATCGCGTTGAGCAAGGGCGGGGTGCAGGCGGGCGCGCTTACGTGGGAATGTTTCGCGGGCGGCAAGGCGGCGTCCTCGCTGCCGGCGCCAGGCGCCGGGCCGGCACCCGCCGATGCGCCCACGTTGCCGTCGAATCTCGCCCCACCGGAGTGCCGTTCATGAACGACTGCGACATGAGCGCGCGATGAGCGCGAGAGTGGGGTGGCGTCGCAGCCATCCGCACGTAAAAGGCTGATTTTCGGGATATTTCAGCCCGGCCGGCGCACAGCGGGAGAATTTTTTTGTATAGTGCGCCGGTTGCTGACGCCCACCGGTTCCTCGATGCCCACCCCTTTCGCGCGCTATCTGTCTTTCATTCTGTTGGCCCTCGCGTTGGTGCTGCCTTATGCAGTTGTCAACCATACGTATCCGATTCCGACCTTTTACGCTGAATTCACCGCGCTCGCGCTGTATCTGCTGACCGGCGCGGGCGTCGTGCTGCTGGTGGCGAGCGCCAAGCCGCGTGTGACGTTCGCGTCGCCGGTGGTCGCGCTGGTGCCGTTGCTGTTCGGGCTGCTGCTGGTGGCGCAGTCGGTGGTGTTGCCGGTGTCGCAGCCGTCGATGAACTGGCTCGGCGGCGGCTATCTGCTGGCGGCCTTCATGGCGACGCACGCCGGTTACGGCTTCACGCGCGCCAAACTCAACGAGACCGCGTTGCGCTGGGCGGCCGGGGCGTTGATCGTCGGCGGGCTGTTCGCGGTGTTCTGCCAGATCATCCAGTTGTTTCACCTCGAAGTGCGCGTGTCGCCGCTCGTGGTTGCCTATAACGTGACCGTCGAGCGCCGGCCGTTTGGCAATATGGCGCAGGCCAATCACCTCGCCACCTATATCGCGTTTGCGATGGCGGGGGCGTTGTTCCTCGTGCAGACGCGGCGGATTGCCGTCAGCATCTGGTTCCTCGTGTCGACGATTTTCGCGGTCGGCCTCGCGCTGACCGTGTCGCGTGGTCCGTGGCTGCAGATGGGCGTGATCGTCGTGGCGGGCTTCTGGATGGCGTTCGCGCAGACCCGCAATCAGTTGCAGCTACGCCGCAGCAATCGCGAATGGATCATTCCGATCGCGCTCGCCGTGCTGTTTTTCGTGATCAATGCGCTGATCCGCTGGGCCAACGTTCACTATCACCTGGAGCTCGGACAGTCCGCCGCGGAACGCTTTCAGGATGCAGGCCAGATCGCGCCGCGCCTCGCGCTGTGGAAGTACGGCTGGACGATGTTCAAGACGCATCCGTTGCTGGGCGTCGGTTGGGGCGAATTTCCGAGCTATCAGTACGAGTTCGCGAAGACGCTCGGCGGCGTCGAGATCGCCAACAATTCGCACGACATCTTTATCGACCTGCTGGCGAAGACCGGCTTGATCGGCCTCGCGATCGTGCTGTTCGGGCTGATTACGTGGCTCATACGCGTGGTGCGCGCGCCGCAAAGCTCGGCGCGCGTGTTCGGCATTGCGTTGATCGGCGTGCTGGTCATGCACGCGCTCGTCGAATATCCGCAGCAGTACATGTTCTTCCTGTTGCCGGCGATGTTCGTGTTCGGCCTGCTGGAAACGCGGCCGCTGCGCCTCGTGCCGGCACGCCTGTCGTTCGGCGCGTTTGCCGTGGTGGTGTTCGGCGGTCTGGCCGCGCTGTATCCGGTCTATCGCGACTACGCGCGCGCCGAGGTGCTGTACTACGGCCAGCGTCCTGCCGAACAGTATCGTGCGGACCCGTCGTTCCTGTTCCAGGCGTGGGGCGAGTACGGTCTCGCGACGCTCTTGCCGATGAATTCGATGGATCTGCAACACAAGCTCGCCATGCACAAACAGGCGATGGCGCTGCTGCCGGGCGAAACCGTGTTGCGTCGGTATGCGGTGCTGCAGGCGTTGAGCGGCGATCAGGCAGCGGCACTCGATACTGTCGAACGCCTGAAAATCTTCGCCACGGAACTGAAGGACTGGCCGTCGCAACTGAGCTATCTGTACGAGCTTTGCGACGAGCAGAAAACACTGACCGGTTTCAAGGCGGAACTGGTCAAGCGCTACGGCATGCCGTCGGATGACGTCAATGAGGACGACGACAGCGACGAGGAGTGAGCCGCCGCGTTTGCTTCAAAGCGTTAAAGATGGAGCGGGGCGATGACGCAAACGGTCATCAATCCGCCACCCAGTCCCCCGACTTCCCGCCGTGCTTCTCCAGCACCTTCACATCGGTGATCGTCATGCCGCGATCCACCGCCTTGCACATGTCGTACACAGTCAGTAACCCGACCTGCACGGCGGTCAGCGCTTCCATCTCCACGCCCGTTCGTCCCAGCGTTTCAACCTGAACCGTGCAATGCACGCCCGGCAGCGTGTCATCGAGTTCGAAATCCACCTTGACGCGCGTCAGCGCCAGCGGATGACACAACGGAATCAGATCGGCGGTGCGCTTCGAACCTTGAATCGCGGCGATCCGCGCGATGCCGATCACGTCGCCTTTCTTGGCGTTGCCGTCGCGAATCAGCGCGAACGTCTCCGGCAGCATGCGAATCGAGCCGCGCGCAATTGCAATGCGCTTGGTCTCCTGCTTGCCGCCGACGTCCACCATATGCGCCTGGCCGGCGGCGTCGAAATGAGTGAGTTCAGGCATGGTTGGGCTCCTTCAGAGGGCGCCTATCATAGCAGTGCGGTAAAGCCGCACGGCGGCGGCACTGCGTTTGCGCGGGCCAAAACGTCATCAGTCATCACCCGCCGTCGGCGCAAGCGGCGCGGGAATCATCGGAGACACCGAATCGCAATGACGCGAATCACATGAATTCCCGCGACGACTGATTACAATTGCCCTATGCCCGCTATCTTAGTCCGAGCGGCGGGCGTCGCTTTCCGACTTCGTCATATCGACCTCGCGATGCGTCCGAAACGGTTCCTTGCTGCGTTGTTGTCTGTCGCGCTGGCAGCGCCGCCGGGCGCGTTCGCGCAATCGCACGGCGTATCGAGCATGGCGCTCAACACGTTGCCCGCCGAACCACCGCTGGTCAGCGGCCCGGCCGATGCCTACGCCGATCCGCTTGTCCCGCCCGATATCGCGCAAGGCGTGTTCGGCGTGTACGGCGGCGCGCAGAGCCGCTTCTCCGGCAATACCGGTGTGAACACCAATTGGCGTGCACCGATCGTCACGCAGCAATTGCCCGATCTGGGCAGCGGCGGCTCGGGCTCGCTCACGCCGCAGGCCGAGCGCAAACTCGGCGAACGCGTGATGCGCGAGTTGCGCCGCGACCCCGACTATCTCGACGACTGGCTGGTGCGCGACTATCTGAACTCGGTTGCCGCGAAACTTGCCGCGGCGGCGAGCGCGCTGTACATCGGCGGATATCGTCCGGACTTCGATCTATTTGCCGTGCGCGACCCGCAGATCAACGCCTTCTCGCTGCCTGGCGGTTTTATCGGCGTGAACACCGGCCTGATCGTGGCCACGCAGACCGAGTCCGAGTTGGCATCGGTGCTGGGTCACGAAATGGGACACGTCCTGCAGCGGCACATCTCGCGCATGATCACGACCGGCGAACGCAGCACCTATGCGGCGCTCGCCGGCCTGTTGTTCGGCGTGCTCGCCGGCGTTCTCGCGCACAGCGGCGACCTGGGCAGCGCGATTGCGATCGGCGGCCAGGCGTACGCGGTCGACAACCAGTTGCGTTTCTCACGTTCCGCCGAGCACGAGGCGGACCGCGTCGGCTTTCTGCTGCTTGCCGGCGCCGGCTACGATCCTTACGCAATGACGACCTTCTTTGGCCGCCTCGATCGTGCCGCGATGAGCGACACGGGCATCCCGGCGTACGCGCGCACCCATCCGCTGACGGGCGAACGGATTGCCGACATGGAGGACCGTGCGCGCCGCGCGCCTTACCGGCAACCGCATCAATCGGCCGAATATGGTTTTGTGCGAGCGCGCGCGCGCCTGCTGCAGGACCGTTCGCGCAGTGAGTACGGCGACGAGATTTCGCGCTTGCGCTCAGAGATCGAGGACCGCACGGCGGTCAACGTCGCGGCGAACTGGTACGGCATCGCGTACGGACAGATGCTGCTCGAGCGTTACGACGACGCGGCGGCGTCGCTGGCGTCGTCCCGCGCCGCGTTCGCGACGGGCGAGCAGGCCGAGGGCGGCACGGCGCGCAGTTCGCCGAGCCTCGACGTGTTGGCCGCCGACATCGCGCGGCGCGCCGGCCGCGACGACGAGGCCGCGCGTCTGGCCGAGTTGGCGCAGAAGCGCTGGCCGCAATCGAACGCCGCAATCGACATGCATATCCGCACCTTGCTGACCTTGCGCCGCTTTGCCAATGCTCAGTCGCTTGCGCAAAAGGAGACTCGCGCCCAGCCCGATCAGCCTGCCTGGTGGCTGTATCTCGCCCAGGCTAGCGCGGGCACGGGCGATGCGTTGACACAGCATCGTGCGATGGCCGAGAAATTCGCGCTCGAGGGAGCGTGGCCTTCGGCGATCCGGCAATTGAAGGACGCGCGAGATCTGAAGACGATCGGCTACTACGACCTCGCGACCGTCGACGCGAGGCTGCATGAGATGGAGAGCCGCTATAAGGAGGAGCGGCTGGACGAGAAGAGTTAGCCCAGTGCGCAGGCTTGTGCTTAAGCGCCAGCGGCTGCGGGACTCGGCACAAATTTAAACCGCGCAGCAACATCGCCTCGCCGCACAGCCTGCAGCGGCAATACAACCTGGCTGTTCCAGCGAAACTCACCGCTCATGGAGTCGTCCGCCAGCGTTGCATGGTCGGAAAACACATCGAGATCGTGGTCGTGCAAAACGGCGATTCTCGGCGGCGTCGCGCTATCGGTAAACAGAATCCCGCCTTCTTCATCGATCAATACGGCTGCGGGCTCGAACGCGCCGCCCGCTTGATCCTGCAAGGCGAGCGCGCCGCCAGCATCGGCATTGGCCGACAACCTCACCACCCACGGCGTATAGCCCAACTCGACATACACGCGCTGCGGGCCGTTCTGAAAAAACCACTGGCCGCGCTCGTCGGCGTCGTAATTCCGGTTGATGAACCCGAGCAACGCTTCGTGGCGGATCGGCACACCGGGCGAACCGCTCGCCTGCGCGGCCTCGTCGCGCATGCGCCAGTTGCCGCGCCTGTCCAGCATCAGCCACCCTGTGCAACTCGGTACATTCGGCCACTTGGCCAAAGCCTGCTTGACGATGTCATCCATGATCGACGTGTCGCTCCAGATAGCCGAACACGCGCCGCGAAAGCCAGTCGATGCGGCCCGGAAACGGCCCGGTCATAAAGCCGGCGTGGCCGCCGTGCTTGGGTTGGTCGAGTTCCACGGCCGCCGACACTTCATGCCGCGACGGCAACGCCTCAGCCGGCAGGAACGGATCGTTGCGCGCGTTCAGCACCAGCGTCGGCACCTGAATGTGCGGCAGCAGTGGACGCGTGGTCGCCGTGCTCCAGTAGTCGTCGGTATCGCGAAAGCCGTGCAGCGGCGCGGTCACCACGTTGTCGAACTCGTACATGGTGCGGCTCGCCAGCATCGCGTCACGGTCGAACAGGCCGGGAAACTGCACCAGCTTCTGTTCGGCCTTCTGCTTGAGCGTCTTCAGGAAACTGCGCGTGTAGATGAGGCCGAAGCCCTGCGACAACGCGCGGCCGCCGGCATGCACGTCGATGGGCGTCGAAATCGCCGCGGCGGCCGAGATCACCGACGCCGCGTCCTCGCGGCGTTCACCCAGCCAGCGCAGCAGCACATTGCCGCCGAGCGACACGCCGGCCGCCACGATCGACCCGCGATGCGCGGCGCGCAAACGCCGCAACACCCAGTCGACTTCGTTGCTATCGGCGAGATGGTAGAAGCGCGGCAGCCGGTTCAACGGTCCGCTGCAACTACGAAAGTGCGGCACGACGCCGTGCCAGCCGTACTCGCGCGCGGCCGCCATCAACGAGGCGGCGTAGTGCGAGCCCGAGCTGCCTTCGAGGCCGTGAAACAGCACGAAGAGCGGGGCGGTATCGGCGGGCACGTGAGGTGAAGCGCCGGGCGTGAGCGCGGATCCGGGCTGGCCGTCATGCTGCACCCAGTCGAGATCGATGAAATCGCCATCGGGCGTGTCCCAGCGCTCGCGTCGAAACGAGACCGCGGGGCGGCGCGCGAACAGCGACGGGACGATAGTCTGCGCATGCCGGTTCGGCAGCCAGAGCGGCGCACGGTAGAGCAACTCGACAGTGGCCTCGACAGTCGCCTCGACGGCGGCCGCGGCGCGTGCCGCGCCCGAAGGAGCGGATTGATCGTGCGTCGTGCCCAAAAGGGACTTCCTGCGGGGCGTGCTCATGCCTGCTTCAAAACAAATAAGTGAAACGCGCGGCGCGCGTCAGTGCAGCGACCCCTGGCCGTGCCGCATCTTCGTGGCGAACTGGCTGGCGGCCTCGTTAGGCATCGGACTCGCGTGAATGTGCGCGATGCGCCATTCGCCGCGTTCGTGGACCATCACATAAGTCGTGAACACCATGGCAGGCGTGGCCTTCGGGTCAGCCGGCCGGTGCGCTTCGGCGATCGCATAGACCACGGTGCCGAGGCTGTCGTAGACGCGGATATCGAGCGGTTCGATGAAAACCGGCGCGGTTTCGAGCTGGATCTGCAAGCCGGCGCGAATGCTGTCGAGGCCGTGCAGGTGGGAGCCGTCGGCGCAGATACAGCTCACGAACTCTTCATCGATCCACAGACCCATCAAGCTGTCGATATTGACCTCGGCGACGGCCTGGTAATAGGCGTTCAGGGTATCGGCGGCGGCTTCGAAGATATGGGCAAAACGTGGCATGGCTCGTCAGTCTCTTGTGCGCGGCGCGCGGTTGCGGGACAGCGGTCAGCGGGACAGTCCGGGGCACCGGACAATCGCACCCGAGCGCCAGAATGCCCGCGCCGCAAGGCGCGAACATGACGCGACGCGCTCAGGGGCGTGCGGTGTTGCGTGCAAGTGTCAGCGGCTGTTAGCGTTGCGCGAGCAACATGCCGCGCAAATCGCCGAATACCTGCTCGGCGCTCAACTGCTTCAGGCAGTTCAGATGGCCGAGCGGACACTCGCGCTCAAAACAGGGGCTGCATTCGAGATGAAGCCATTGTACCTTCGCAAGCTCGGACAAGGGCGGCGTGTGGCGCGGATCGGTCGAACCGTACACGGCTACCAGCGGCCGGCGCAGCGCGGCGGCCACGTGCATCAGACCGGAATCGTTGGTCACGACCGCGTTGGCGCGCGAGATCAGCGCGCACGCCTCGCCCAGCGCGGTCTGGCCGCACAGGTTGCGCACGTTCGGCGCTCGTTCGGCGATGGCCTGCGCGAGCGGTGCGTCTTTCGGCGAACCGAGCGCGACGATCTGCGTGTACGGGAACGACTGGCCGACCATTTGCGCGAGCGACGCGAAGTGCTCGGGCGGCCAGCGCTTGGCCGGGCCGTATTCGGCGCCGGGACAGAACACCAGCAGCGGCACGCGCGTGTCGAGATTGAAGCGCGCGGAGACGCGCGACGCTTCGTTCAGGTCCGCGTCGAGGCGCGGCATCGGCAGGTCGTCGGGCAACTTGGCGCCGGGCGCGTAGGCGAGGGCGGCGTATTGGCCAACCATCGGCGGGCGCTCGTCCTTGCGCGGATTCGCGTGACGCACGTTCAACAGACCGTAGCGGCTTTCGCCGGTATAGCCGATGCGCAACGGAATGCCCGCCATCCACGGAATCAGCGCCGACTTGAGCGAGTTCGGCAGCACGTAGGCGGCGTCGTAGCCCACGTCGCGCAAGTCGCTCGCCAACTGCCAGCGGCGCAGCATTTGCAACTTGCCGTGCGCGAGATCCGTGGCGTAGACGTCGCGGATTTCCGGCATGCGTTCGAGCACGGGCGCGACCCACGAGGGCGCGACCGCGTCGATGACGATGCGCGGATGCAATTTCACGAGGCGCGCAAACAGCGGCTGCGCCATCAATGCGTCACCGATCCAGTTCGGTGCGATAACCAACGCGCGACGCATCAGAGTGAGTGTCCGGTGTCGAAACGAAACCCCGCGCAAGCCTTGCGCGTGGCATTCGGATAAGTAAAAGGGGAAAAGCCGCACGCCGCGTGACGCGCTTCCGGGATGGCCGGAGACGCCGCGGCGGCGGCGCTGCTGTGACGTGCCTGCTTTCGGATCGGGCGGCGAGTTCGCGTTGGTGTGATCACCGTTTGCTGCGCCACCGCCGCTGGTCCGTCGCACGACAAACCAGACCGCGCAACATGCAATCGATCACGAAGCGAACCCCGCAACGCAACCCGCAGCGAGCGGGCAGCCGACCCGGCAAGCGTCGCCACACGCAACCAGTGCTCAATGCGCCGTGTTCAATGACCTCTGACCACTTCGCCGTCGCGCAGCTTGTAACGCGTGCTGCAGTACGGGCACTTGGCTTCGCCGTGCGTGACGTCGATAAAGACACGCGGATGCGCGCTCCAGCGCGGCATGGCCGGATTCGGGCAGTACGCCGGCAGGTCTTTTGCCGACAGTTCGACCAGCGGCATTTCCTTGATTTCGCTCATGAGACGTTCTCGTTGTATGCAGGGTGCGTGCGGTGCGCCGGTGAAGCCCGGCGCAGCGCGCGTTAGATCTTGGTCAGCCAGTGCGCGTACTTGTCGCTCTTGCCGTTCACGATGTCGAAGAAGCCTGTTTGCAGCTTCTCGGTGATCGGGCCGCGTGCGCCCGAGCCGATCGTGCGGTTGTCGAGTTCGCGGATCGGCGTGACTTCGGCGGCGGTGCCCGTGAAGAACGCTTCGTCGCAGGTATAGACCTCGTCGCGCGTGATGCGCTTTTCGATCACCTGGATGCCCGCGTCGCGCGCCAGCGTGATGACCGTGTCGCGCGTGATGCCGTCGAGGCACGACGACAGGTCCGGCGTGTACAGCTTGCCGTTGTTCACAAGGAAGAAGTTTTCGCCCGAGCCTTCCGACACGTAACCGTCCACGTCGAGCAGCAGCGCTTCGTCGTAGCCGTCGGCGATGGCTTCCTGGTTGGCGAGGATCGAGTTCACGTACCAGCCCGACGCCTTGGCGCGGACCATCGACACATTCACGTGATGGCGGGTGAACGACGAGGTCTTCACGCGGATGCCCTTGGCGATGCCGTCTTCACCGAGGTAAGCGCCCCACGGCCAGGCCGCGATCGCCACGTGGATGGTGTTGCCCTTGGCCGACACGCCGAGCTTTTCCGAGCCGACCCAGATGATCGGGCGCAGGTAGCAGGACTCGAGCTTGTTTTCGCGGACCACTTCGCATTGCGCGGCGGCGAGCGTTTCGTGGTCGAACGGCACGTCCATCTGAAAGATCTTGGCCGAGTTCAGCAGACGCTTGGTGTGTTCCTGCAGCCGGAAAATCGCGGTGCCGCCGTCCGCCGTCTTGTAGGCGCGTACGCCCTCGAAGACGCCCATGCCGTAATGCAGCGTGTGGGTAAGCACGTGGATCTTGGCATCGCGCCAGTCGATAAGCTTGCCATCCATCCAGATCTTGCCGTCGCGGTCGGCCATTGACATACGATTCTCCAACTGGTGCGTTATGAGTGCCCCACACCTGGCGCTTCGCGTCAGGCCCCGACGGGGCAGGAAAACCTGGGACGGCCCGGTGTTTTCCAGTGAGGTGTGCCCCAAGGGGACTTCCTTCAGGGCGTAGCGAGGACGTCATTTTAGCGTCTTTTGCACACGGAACGGGCATTTGGCCGTATTCCGGACGCTATAATCCGGCACACGCATAATTCAAATCCGAATGCGCCAGCGGGTGCTTGACGACCTGGCGCTGACTTCCCATCGTTGCAGCGCCCTTGCGCGCCCGCGTTTCGCCCCCATGCTCGCTCGCCTGTCAGATATCGATCGCCGTGCCTTCCGCGAAGGCGCGCGCGACTATTCGCCCACGCTGATGGCGATTTTCTCCTGGGGCCTCGTCACCGGCATTGCCATGAGCAAATCGGTGCTCACGTTGCCGCAGGCGCTCACCATGTCGCTGCTGTGCTACGCCGGGTCGTCGCAACTGGCGGTGCTGCCGCTGCTCGCCGCCAAGCTGCCGGTCTGGACCGTGCTGCTCACGGCCGCGATGGTCAATACGCGTTTCGTGATCTTCAGCGTTGGTCTCGCGCCGCATTTCTCCTATCTGTCGATGTGGCGGCGCATCGTGCTCGGCTACTTCAACGGCGACGTGATCTATCTGCTGTTCCAGAAGAAGAGCTTCCCGACCGGCTATGTGCCGGGCAAGGAAGCGTATTTCTGGGGCATGGCGATATGCAGCTGGCTGTCGTGGCAGGTGTCGTCGATCGCCGGCATTTTGCTCGCGAGCCTGATTCCCGATAACTGGGGCCTCGCGCTGGCGGGCACGCTGGCGTTGCTGCCCATCATGGTGTCGGCGATCGCGACGCGCTCCACGCTGGTCGCGGTCAGCGTCGCCGGCGTGGTGTCGCTGCTCGCATTCGACCTGCCGTACCGGCTCGCGCTGCCGCTCGCGGTGATCGCGGCGATCGTCGCCGGCAGTGCCGCCGACCTGATGGTCGAGCGCGCCGACTTGCGCCGCATCCGTAACAGCGCCGGAGATTCCCGATGACATCCACCCAGATCTGGCTGGCCATTTTCGGCATGACAGTCGTCACCGCCCTGACACGCGCGATGTTTCTAATCGGCGGCGAGCGCACCGTTTTGCCGGCGCGGGTTCAGCGCATGCTCCGCTATGCGCCGGCCGCGGCGCTCGCCGCCGTGGTCCTGCCGGACGTGCTGGCAACGCCCGACGGCCTGTCCTTCGCGCCGTCGAACCATGAGTTCTACGCCGCGCTGTCAGGTCTTGCGTGGTTTTTGTGGCGGCGCACCATGCTCGGCACGATTGTCGTCGGAATGGTTGTGTTCACGTTGTTGCGCCTCTTCATGTGATTGAAGAAGCGGGAAATGTTGCGTTGCGGAATCGGCGCCGTATCCTCCAAATACGGGACATTCGCCCGGTCGCGGGTCAGAAGGCTGTGTGGATCAGTTAAAATGGTTGTTTCCGGGATGAGCGCGCCGCTGCAAGGCGCGCGGGCCGCGGCCCTGCCGCCGGCACCCGATTCAGTGGAGCCGCTGCCGTGCCTGAGCGCTGGAGTTCACCGCGCTTGAGTGCCGCGCGTCGTCCGCCACCGCCTTCTCATCAACTCGCACACACACGCCCATGAACAAGGTATTGCGTCTCTCCGATCTGATCGCCGAAGGCAAGCTATCCGGCAAACGCGTGTTCATCCGCGCCGATCTGAACGTGCCGCAGGACGATCAAGGCAACATCACCGAAGACACCCGTATCCGCGCCTCCGTGCCGGCCATCAAGGCTGCGCTCGACGCAGGCGCCGCCGTGATGGTCACGTCGCACCTGGGCCGTCCGACCGAGGGCGACTTCAAGCCGGAAGATTCGCTGGCGCCGGTTGCGAAGCGTCTGGCCGAACTGCTTGGCCGTGACGTGCCGCTCGTGGCGAACTGGGTCGAAAACGGCGTGAACGTCGCGCCGGGCTCGGTCGTGCTGCTGGAAAACTGCCGCGTCAACAAGGGCGAGAAGAAGGATTCCGACGAGCTCGCGCAAAAAATGGCGAAGCTCTGCGACATCTACGTGAACGACGCGTTCGGCACCGCGCACCGCGCCGAAGCGACCACGCATGGCATCGCCAAATACGCGCCCATCGCGTGCGCCGGCCCGTTGCTGGCCGCCGAGCTCGAAGCGCTCGGCAAGGCGCTGGGCGCGCCGAAGCGTCCGCTGGTGGCGATCGTCGCCGGCTCGAAGGTGTCGACCAAACTGACCATTCTGAAGTCGCTCGCCGACAAGGTCGATCAACTGATCGTGGGCGGCGGCATCGCCAACACGTTCATGCTGGCCGCCGGCCTGAAGATCGGCAAGTCGCTCGCCGAAGCCGATCTGCTGAACGAAGCCAAAGCCATTATCGACGCCGCGAAAGCGCGCGGCGCCTCTGTGCCGATCCCGACCGACGTGGTCACGGCCAAGGAGTTTTCGCCGACCGCCAAGGCCGAGGTCAAGGCCGTCGCCGACGTTCAAGACGACGACATGATTCTCGACATCGGACCGGAAACGGCCAAGGTGCTCGCCGCGCAACTGGAAAAGGCCGGCACGATCGTGTGGAACGGCCCGGTCGGCGTGTTCGAATTCGACCAGTTCGGCAACGGCACGAAGACGCTCGCGGACGCCATCGCCAAGTCGTCGGCGTTCTCGATTGCCGGCGGCGGCGATACGCTTGCGGCGATCGCCAAGTACGGCATCCACGACAAGGTCAGCTATATCTCGACGGGCGGCGGCGCCTTCCTCGAGTTCCTCGAAGGCAAGAAGCTACCGGCCGTCGAAGTTCTGGAATCGCGGGCTTAACGTGGCGACGCGCTCCCCAACGGCAAAGTCTGCAAAAGCGCGCGGCGGCAAGCCGCGCAACACCGCAGCAGCAACGGCAGGGGAGCGCGCGGCGCGCTCCGCCGCTAATCCGGCAGCGGCCGAATCTGCGGTTGATGCCGCGGTCGGTTCAGTTAGCCAGCAGCAAGAAGAATCCGGGTCGCCCCTCGCGCTCGCGGAATTGACCACTGCCAGTGAGGCAGCGGAATTGTCCAGCGCAGATGCTGTGCAGACCGCCTCGCCATCCGCAGAACTCCCCGACGAAGAACTCGCCCCTCAACCGGCGCCCCCCGTGCTGGTATCGAATACCGCTTCACACTATAAAGCGACGCTGGTTTCAACCGGCGCGCAGCCCCCGGCAGCATCCTTCGGTGCGCAGCCTCCGCATCCGACTCGCAGCGCTCTTTCCAGCGATCTCACCCAGACGAGGAGACTCATGCATCGCGCCACCAAGATTGTCGCCACCATCGGCCCGGCTTCCAATACGCCGGAAATCCTGCTGCAAATGATTCAGGCGGGGCTGGACGTGGTGCGGCTCAATTTCTCGCACGGCACCGCCGACGACCATCGCCAGCGCGCCGATTTCGTGCGCGAGGCGGCCCGCCAGGCCGGCCGCGAAGTCGCCATCATGGCAGACCTGCAAGGCCCGAAAATCCGGGTCGGCAAATTTGAAAACGGCAAGATCATGCTCGTCGCCGGCGAGCCGTTCATCCTCGACGCCGACTGCGAACTCGGCAACGAGCAGCGCGCCGGTCTCGACTACAAAGACCTGCCGCGCGACCTGAAACCGGGCGACGTGCTGTTGCTTAACGACGGCCTGATCGTGCTGAACGTCTCGCGCGTGATCGGCAATGAGATCCACACGGTCGTCAAGATCGGCGGCGAGCTGTCGAACAACAAGGGTATCAACCGCCAGGGCGGCGGCTTGTCCGCGCCGGCGCTGACCGCCAAGGACATGGAAGACATTCGCACCGCCATGTCGCTCGGCGTCGATTATGTCGCGGTATCGTTCCCGAAGAACGCCACCGACATGGAAATGGCCCGCCAGCTGGCGAACATCGCCGGCGCGCCGTTCGGCATCAAGCCGAAGATGATCGCCAAAATCGAGCGCGCGGAAGCCATTCCGGCGCTGCAAGGCATCCTCGACGCATCGGACGGCATCATGGTCGCGCGCGGCGACTTGGCCGTGGAAGTGGGGAATGCCGCAGTCCCCGCGCTGCAAAAGCGGATGATCCGTATGGCGCGCGAATCGAACAAGTTCGTGATCACCGCCACGCAGATGATGGAGTCGATGATCCACGCGCCGGTGCCGACCCGCGCCGAAGTGTCGGACGTCGCCAACGCCGTGCTGGACGGCACGGACGCGGTGATGCTGTCGGCGGAATCGGCGGCGGGCAAGTATCCGGTGCAGACCATCGAGACCATGGCGGCGATCTGTATTGAAGCCGAGAAGTCGGAGCAGTCGGAACTGGACAAGGATTTCCTCGACCGCACGTTCACGCGGATCGACCAGTCGATCGCGATGGGTGCGCTGTTCACGGCGTTTCATCTCGGCGCGAAGGCGATCGTGGCGTTGACCGAATCCGGCTCGACCGCGCTGTGGATGTCGCGCCATTGGACCCACGTGCCGATTTTCGCGCTCACGCCGCGGGTCGGCAGCGAGCGGGCCATGGCGCTGTACCGCAACGTGACTTCGCTGCATCTGGACACCAACACTGACCGCGACACCGCGTTGCAGCAGGCGTTGGAGACCGTGGTCAGCAAGGGTTACGCGTCGCGCGGCGACATGGTGGTGCTGACTGTCGGCGAGCCGATGGGTCAGGCCGGCGGCACGAATACGCTGAAGATCGTGCGGGTCGGCGAACCGTATTGACCATGCAGCAACCATTCTGCGTGGGATCGGAGCGCGCTGCGTGGGACCGGAGTCAGTGCTGAAGCACTCACTCCGGATCGACAAAGCGCTGAAGCGCTAGCTCCGATCGACACAGCAGACTGCTCGATCGGCACGGGTCTGATTGGGCGAAGCAGGCTGGCATGCTCCGCGAGAGGCGGCGCACAGGCTCAAATCGCGCGTTGCAGCGGCAAGGACCGCGCCGCGCTTTAGAGAATGTGTGAACGGGTATGCAGCTTGCTTCGCGATAAAATCGCCCAAAAAGATGCCGACGGCACAAGAATTCGTTTCAATCTATGGAGTTACAGCATGCCTCTCGTATCAATGCGTCAACTGCTGGACCACGCCGCTGAAAACGGCTACGGCCTTCCGGCATTCAACGTGAACAATCTGGAGCAAGTGCAGGCAATCATGGCGGCGGCCGACAAGGTCAACGCCCCGGTTATCATGCAGGCGTCGGCCGGCGCGCGTAAGTACGCGGGCGAAGCGTTTCTGCGGCACCTGATCGAAGCCGCGGTCGAGTCGTATCCGCATATTCCGGTCGTGATGCACCAGGACCACGGGCAGTCGCCGGCGGTCTGCATGGCGGCAATCCGCAGCGGTTTCACCAGCGTGATGATGGACGGTTCGCTCGAAGCCGACGGCAAGACGGTCGCTTCGTACGAGTACAACGTGGACGTGTCGCGCAAGGTCGTGGAAGCGGCGCACTCGATCGGCATCACGGTGGAAGCGGAACTGGGCGTGCTCGGTTCGCTGGAAACCATGAAGGGCGACAAGGAAGACGGTCACGGCGCGGAAGGCACGATGACGCGCGAGCAGCTGTTGACCGATCCGGAGCAGGCTGCCGACTTCGTCAAGCTGACCCAGTGCGACGCGCTGGCCATCGCGATCGGTACGTCGCACGGCGCCTACAAGTTCAGCAAGAAGCCCACGGGCGACATTCTGTCGATCCAGCGCATCAAGGAAATCCACCAGCGCATTCCGAACACGCACCTGGTGATGCACGGTTCGTCGTCGGTGCCGCAGGAACTGCTGGCTGAAATCCGCGAATTCGGCGGCGACATGAAGGAAACTTACGGCGTGCCGGTCGAGGAAATCCAGGAAGGTATCAAGAACGGCGTGCGCAAGGTCAATATCGACACCGACCTGCGTCTGGCGATCACCGGTGCGATCCGCCGCTATATGGCGACCAACCCGGGTAAGTTCGATCCGCGCGATTACCTGAAGCCGGCGCGCGAAGCGGCGATGAAGATCTGTGTCGAGCGCTACATGCAATTCGGCTGCGAAGGCCAGGCCGGCAAGATCAAGCCGGTCACGCTTGATAAAATCGCGGAGAAGTACAAATCGGGCGAGCTCGCGCAAGTCGTCCGCTAAGCTATCAACATGCACTGCACCTGGCCGTTTGGCCAGGTTGTCGTTCGATCGCCGTTCCCGCATCATCCGGGGAACGGCGTTTCCCTTTTGTTCCGGTCACACTTTTTGCCTCACTTTTAGCGAACCACGACGATGTCTACCCTCTACGAATCCACGCTCCGCTCGCTGCCGCTGCTCGGCCGCGGTAAAGTCCGCGACAACTATGCGGTGGGCAACGACCAGTTGCTGATCGTCACGACCGACCGTCTGTCGGCGTTCGACGTCATCATGGGCGAGCCGATTCCGAATAAGGGACGCGTGCTCAATGAAATGGCGAACTTCTGGTTCGAGAAACTCAAGCACGTGGTGCCGAACCACCTCACGGGCGTCGCGCCCGAATCCGTGGTGGCGGCGGACGAAGTCGAGCAGGTCAAGGGCCGCGCGGTCGTCGTGACGCGCCTCGAGCCGATTCTCGTCGAAGCCGTGGTGCGCGGCTATCTGGCCGGCAGCGGCTGGAAAGACTACCAGGCAACCGGTTCGGTGTGCGGCGTGGAATTGCCGCCGGGTTTGCAGAACGCGCAGAAGCTGCCCGAGCCGATCTTCACGCCGGCAGCCAAGGCCGAAATGGGCCATCACGACGAAAACATCACCTACAACGAGATGGAGCGCCGCATCGGCACCGAACTGTCGGCTACGATCCGCGACATCTCGATCAAGCTGTACAAGGAAGCCGCTGATTACGCGGCCACGCGCGGCATCATCATCGCGGATACGAAGTTCGAATTCGGTCTGGACAACCACGGCAAGCTGTATCTGATGGACGAGGCGCTGACCGCGGATTCGTCGCGCTTCTGGCCGGCCGACCAGTATCAGGTCGGCACCAATCCGCCGTCGTTCGACAAGCAGTTCGTGCGCGACTGGCTCGAAACCCAGCCGTGGAAGAAAGAGCCGCCGGCGCCGAAGTTGCCGGACGACGTTGTCACGAAGACGGGCGAGAAGTACCAGGAAGCGCTCGAACGCCTGACCGGACATAAGCTCGCCTGATTACGCGCACCGGTTGGATCTGCTCCGCGTGAGAAAGCGCGGGGCCGCCCGCAAATTTTCCGCCGCGCAGTAAGTCCCCTTTGCGGGTCACCCGTTCGGGGCCGGGCGCGAAGGGACAGGTTCTGGGGCGCTCTCAAGAAACAAGGAAGCCGTAAGATGAGTGAAGCACAAACCGCCCATACGCATGGCGCGCCGGTTATCGGTGTGCTGATGGGCTCCAGTTCCGACTGGGAAGTCATGAAGAACGCCGTGGCCATTCTGCAGGAGTTCGGCGTGCCCTACGAAGCGAAGGTCGTGTCCGCGCACCGCATGCCCGACGAAATGTTCGCCTATGCTGAAAGCGCGCGTGAGCGTGGCATTCGCGCGATCATCGCCGGCGCGGGCGGCGCGGCGCATCTGCCGGGCATGCTGGCCGCCAAGACCACGGTGCCGGTGCTCGGCGTGCCGGTGGCAAGCAAGTACCTGAAGGGCGTCGATTCGTTGCATTCGATCGTGCAGATGCCCAAGGGCGTGCCGGTCGCCACGTTTGCGATCGGCGAAGCAGGCGCGGCGAACGCGGCGCTGTTCGCGGTGTCGTTGTTGAGCGGCACGAGCGACGAGTATGCGGAGAAACTGGCTGCGTTCCGCGTGCGCCAGAACGAAGCGGCCCACGCCATGGTGTTGCCGGCGCTGTAAGCGCACAGACTGATTGCTTGAAGACGTCCCCCTGTCCGACCCCCGGCCGGGTGCCTGCCATCGCATTGCACGCACGCATTGCACACAGCACCCGGCCGCGACCGACCACTAAGATGAACCCAGACAACACACCGGTTTCACCGATTCTGCCCGGCGCATGGCTTGGCATGGTCGGTGGCGGCCAGCTCGGCCGCATGTTCTGTTTCGCCGCTCAGGCCATGGGCTACCGCGTCGCCGTGCTCGATCCGGACGAAAACAGTCCGGCGGGCGCCGTTGCCGACCGCCATTTGCGCGCGGCCTACGACGACGAAACGTCGCTGACCGAACTCGCGCGGCTGTGCGCGGCGGTGTCGACCGAATTCGAGAACGTGCCGGCCGCGAGCCTCGACTTCCTCGCGCGGACTACCTTCGTGAGTCCGGCTGGGCGCTGCGTCGCCGTGGCCCAGGACCGCATTGCCGAGAAACGCTTCATCGCGTCATCGGGCGTGACGGTTGCGCCTCACGTGGTGATCGAATCGTCGGATGCGCTGGCCGCGCTCGACGACACGAAGCTCGAAGCCGTGCTGCCGGGCATTCTCAAGACTGCCCGCATGGGCTACGACGGCAAAGGCCAGATTCGCGTGCGCAACGCGGAGGAAGTACGTGAGGCGCATGCGTCGCTCGGCGGCGTGCCGTGCGTGCTGGAAAAGCGTTTGCCATTGAAGTTCGAAGTGTCCGCGCTGATCGCGCGGGCGGCGAGCGGCGCGTCGGTGGTCTATCCGCTCGCGCAGAACACGCATCGCGACGGCGTGCTGTCGCACACCATCGTCCCGGCACCCGACGCGAGTCCCACGTTGGTCCAGCAGGCGCAACAGGCCGCGCTGCAAATCGCCGACAAGCTCGGTTATGTGGGCGTGCTGTGCGTCGAGTTCTTCATTCTCGAAGATGGTTCGCTGGTGGCCAATGAAATGGCGCCGCGCCCGCACAATTCCGGCCACTACACGGTCGACGCCTGCGCGACCAGCCAGTTCGAGCAGCAGGTGCGCGCCATGACCGGCATGCCGCTCGGCGACACGCGCCAGCATTCACCGGCCGTCATGCTGAACATTCTCGGCGACGTGTGGTTTCCGGACGGCCCGAAGCGCGCGGCCGTCACGCCGCCGTGGCACGAAGTCGCCGCTATGCCGGCAGCGCGCCTGCATCTGTATGGCAAGGAAGAGGCGCGCTGCGGCCGCAAGATGGGTCACGTGAACTTCACGGCGGCCACGCTCGAAGAAGCCCGCACGGCCGGACGTGATTGCGCGCGGCTGCTGCACATCCTCACGAGCTGACACAAGCGCCATGCCGGATCAACAGAAAGCCGCCGAGGGCGCATTGCCTGTGAGCGCCGTGCAGATCGAACACGCGGGGGCGCTGCTCGACGCGGGAGGCCTGGTCGCGTTTCCTACGGAGACGGTGTACGGTCTCGGCGGCGACGCCGAGAGTCCCGACGCGGTTGCGCGCATTTACGCGGCGAAGGGCAGGCCGGCGAATCATCCGGTGATCGTGCATCTCGCGCCGCAAGGCGATCCGAACTACTGGGTCGAGCATTTGCCCGCGGAGGCGCAGCGATTGATCGACGCGTTTTGGCCGGGGCCGCTCACGCTGATCCTCAAGCGCGCCGCGCGCATTCCTGCGGCAGTTAGCGGCGGGCAGGATTCAGTGGGGCTGCGCTGCCCGTCGCATCCTGTCGCGCAAGCATTGCTCGAGGCGTTCAGCGCATTGCGCAACGGGCATGGCGGCGTGGCGGCGCCGTCGGCGAATCGGTTCGGACATGTGAGCCCGACGACGGCGCAACATGTGCGCGACGAGTTCGGCGACGCGATTCATGTGCTGGACGGCGGCGCGTCGGACGTCGGTATCGAATCGACCATTCTGGATTTGTCGCGCGGCTTTCCGGCGCTGTTGAGGCCGGGGCGTGTGACCCCGCAAGATATCGCCGACGTGCTTGGCGAGGCGCCGCGCCTGCCGGACGGCTCGGATGCGACCGCGCCGCGGGCTTCCGGCACGCTGAAGGCGCACTACGCGCCGCGCACGCCGTTGGCGCTATTGCCGTTCGTCGCGCTGGAGGCTTTGCTTGCCGCGCGGCAAGAGGATGAGCGCGTGGCGTTGGTGGCGCGCGCGTCGCGTGCTGGGCATTGGGCCGATGCTGAAGGCGTGCATTTCATTGCTGCACCTGAAGATCCGCATGTCTATGCGCGTGAACTGTATGGCTTGCTGAGGGCTCTCGATCGCGCGAATGTCACGCGGATTCTGATTGAGAAGCTGCCGGATACGATTGAGTGGATCGCTGTTAATGATCGGTTAGGGCGCGCTGCGGCTGCTTTTGAAGCGCAAGGGTGATGGGTTGGGGTTTTTGCTCGTCGGGCGCTTTTTGTCTGGTTGCTTGCGGTGTTGGCCTTTCCTTGATTTGTTATTGGTCTATTAGCGTTGCCCCTGTGCGGGGCGGCACTTACTTTCTTTGCTTGCCGCAAAGAAAGTAAGCAAAGAAAGCGGCCCAAACCGCTAATTCTTAAGCGGGTCTCTCGCGCAGTCGCGGTAGTGGTGCATCTGGAATCCGTGTTCTCGCATATTCACCGTGACTGACAATGCGCTCATCAGCTCCCACTCCGCACTACGTGCGTCGCGGATGGGTATGCATGGGAAAACAAGGCTTCGCTTTGCGTCGCGGGACGAACGGCTTCGCTTCGCCGAGTCGGTAGTGCGCTCATAGGCAAATCCCAACTCTGCGCGAGTCCGGTGTGACGAAATCGCAGCGGGCGCAATGACAGTCCCTGCCGCCGGGCAATACGCGAGAGCAAAAACCAGCAGACGGTTTATGAAGTGTCCATCGGCGCGCGCAGCGCCGCCGGAAGAATGACTGCCTTGTCACTTGGGTGGAAAGTGCGACACGACGGATTCCAGATGTGCCACTACCATGACTGTGCGAGGGATCCGCTTATGAGCTGGCGGTGTGAAGCCGCTTTCTTTGCTTACTTTCTTTGCGGCAAGCAAAGAAAGTAAGTGCCGCCCCGCACAGGGGTGACGCTAATAGACCAATAACAAATCAAGGAAAGGCCAAAATCCCAGATCAAGAAAAGGCCACGCCGCAAACCCCCACCCGCAGCGCGGCCCTCCTCAATTTACTTCCCCAACCCAGTCGCTGCGATCTGCTGCTGCACATACTGCGCGAACAACGCGTGTAGATGCGTGCTCGGATGAACCGTATCCGCAAACATATAAGTCTGGTCAGCACCAGCCACCGTATAAGTCTGCGGCGAGCAGAACAGCGACGAGCCGAACTGCGCGCCATACTGAGCCGGCGTCAGCCCATTCGTCGCGCTCGGATTAGCTGTAGCGTACGCAGTTGCGTTGTTCTGCATCGACGTCAGGTTACAAGCCGTGCCGGTGTTGGATACCGTGAAGCCCAGCGCCTGGTAGTTCGGCAACTGCTGATCAATCCACGTGAACGCATCGGCCACGATGACCTTGCCCGTACCCACCAGACCGAGTGCCGTCAGGTTCTGGACCAGCAGGTAGTTATACGCCGCGGTAATCCCTGACAGCAGTGCAGCCGTGCCAGGCGTGCTCACGTTGGCTGCAACGCCGAGCGGCGTATTGCCGATGTCCGGCACCGTCGACACCACCACGTGAGTCGCGCCCGAGTTGACGATTTTCTGGACTTGCGCGGCGAGCTGGGTGGCGGCCTGCGCGATCTGCGGGTTGGCCAACTGCTGCAGGTAGCCGACGATGAACGCCACCTGGCCTGCCTGCGAGTTCGGCAGTTTGCCGGCCTGCACGAGCAGCGGATATTGCGTCTGTAGCGCGGCGCCGAGCGCCGTCAGATTGGCGGTGGTCCCCGCGAACTGGAAGATGTCGTTCGCACCGCCGTTGATCAGCACGAGCTGGTTAGCGTTGAAGCTCGTGTGCGCGCCCAGGTAGTTGGCCACCTGCGTCACCACCGGTACGGTCGTCGCGGCCATGTTGTTGGGCGCCCAACCTTGGCCTTGAGCATTGACGACGTCCGAGCCGCCTTGCGCATAGCCCAAGCCACCCGTTGCGACCAGCGGCTTGCCGAAGCCGCCGAGGTACGCTGCGGTCAACGTGTCGCCGTAGTACTCAGCGACCTTCTGGGTCCACACTTCACCCGGGTTCGTCGTGAAGCGGCCGCCGCCGAAGCTCCCCTGAATCACCGGCGCGTACGTGCCGACATCCGACAAGCTGTCGCCGAACGACACGACCTGCAATTTGACGCCGCCCGCAGGCGTGCTGCTCGCATTGTTGTTGTTGTCGCTACCCCCGCCGCAAGCCGCGAGCAGGGCGAACGCCGTGCTGGCCATGGCGATCTGCGTCACGCGCAGCCAATGTTGTTTCCTCGATCCTGTTTGCTTCATGTTGACTACATCTCCTCGTATGTGTGGCCCTTATGCCATGTGTTGCAGGCAGCGCCCACCGCTTGAGCGGCGTGACGACAGCTTACAGAATCTTCTACGGCCTGCGTGGTGTTTGAAACGCGGCCGTATGGTCTTGCTTCACGCGAGTTGCCTCGCCTGAATTTTCACTTGAATCCACGCGCGATACCGATGAACCGGCGGCGCGCCGCGCGTGATAATCCGCAGCCCATGCGGGCGGCGCGAACAATGCGCGCAGCTTGTCGTGCCAGCCGCGCACGCTCGCGAAGTCGACGGCCATCGACGCCCATTCGTGAAACGTCGCCTTCAGCGGGTTGTAAGTGTGAAGCGGCTCGACGATGCCGTAGACCGGCGCATCGCGCGGATCTTCGTCGACGTAGCTGCCGAACAGGCGATCCCAGATCACCAGCACGCCGGCATAGTTGCGGTCGATATAGCGGTCGTTGCGCGCGTGATGCACGCGATGGATCGACGGTGTGTTGAACACGTATTCGAGCCAGCCGAGTTTGCCGATGGCTTGCGTATGCACGAAAAACTGAAAGCCGAGATTGATCAGCACGATCGCGACGATCTGCGTCGGCGGAAAACCGAGCACGGCAAGCGGCGTCCAGAAGAGCCACATGCCCGCGATCGGATACATCAGGCTCTGGCGGAACGCGGTCGAAAAATTCATGCGCTCCGACGAGTGATGCACGACATGCGCGGCCCACAGCCAGCGCACGCGATGGCTGCAACGATGGAACACGTAGTAGAGCAGATCCTGAGCGACAAACAGCACGACGAACGAGACCCAGCTCGCCTGCCACGTGTAGACGCGATAGTGATCGTAGAAAAACGCGTAGACAGGGATGATGGCGAGCCACGCGAGCTTGTCGGCGGCTTGCTGCATCAGTGCGAGCGCGGCGTTGCAGAGCGTGTCGCGCCAGCTATAGAGTTGCGCGCCCGGCTGCGTGCGCCGCAGGTGCCACGCCTCCCAGCCGATGCATGCGAGAAAGACTGGCGCCATGGCGAGCAGCAGCAATTCGGCATCGAATTGCATTGTGTCTTCCTCCGTGGTCCCTGGCCGCCGCGCTGTGCGCAGCGGGTGTTGTCGTTATTGTTCGAGCGGGACCGTAACCGATGCACGGCCCCGGCGCCACGTCCAGCGTTTTACGCGCGTCTCAAACACTGCCCGACAGCGTACACGCTTAGGACGTTGCCGCGCGCGGCTTCGCTAGAAGGAACACTCAGTGAGCGCCACGCTTGTGCGGGTTTTTCCTGGGCTTGCTGCTGCGCGGTTCGACGACCGGATCGGAAACCTTGGTGAAGCCCTGCGATGGCCCCTGATACACCCATTCGAGCAGCGCATCGTGCGCGGCGCGCGCGGCTTCCGAATGCGGATCGTTGATCAGGCTGACGACCACGTAACTGTTACCGTCAGCCGACGCCACATAGCCCGCGATTGCCCGCACATCGCGCAAGGTGCCGGTCTTGATATGCGCATTGCCTCCCGCGCCCTGGTTGGTCAAGCGGTTGCGCATGGTGCCATCGACGCCCGCGATCGGCAGCGACTCCACGAACACTTGCGCGACCGGACTTGCGTTGGCCCGCTGCAGCAGATCGGCGAGCGCGAGCGCGGTGACGTGCTCGTCGCGTGAGAGGCCCGAGCCATTGTCGAGCGTCAGATACTCCATGTCGATGCTGTCGCGGCGCAGAAACGCCTGGATTGCACGCGCTGATTTGGCGGTCGTCGCGGGCCCTTTTTCCTCGGCTGCGCCGATCGTCAGGAACAGGTTGCGCGCCATCGTGTTGTTGCTGAACTTGTTGATGTCGCGAACGATGTCGGACAGCATCGGCCCCTGGTGCGTCGCCACCAGTTTGGCGCCGACGGGCACGGCGCCTTCGCGCGTCGCGCCGCTGAACGTCCCGCCGGTTTGCTGCCACAGCGCGAGAAAACCGCCCGCGAAAAACGCCGAGTGATCGAGCACCGCGACGTTGATCGTGCGCGGGCCGCAGCGCATCGAATAGTCGCCGTTGAACGAGGCCACGACGGTGCCGTTCGGCTGCGGCGTGACGGTCGGCGACACCGAGGCCGCGTCGCCGCGGCACGGGCCGTTCACCGCATGCATCTGGTTGTCGATCTGCAATTGCGCAAGCGCGGGCAACACATCGATCGCGACGCTGCCGTCCGGCGACGGTGTCAGCGTGAACGACAGCGATTTGAACGCGTACAGCAGCGGATCGGGGCCGACGTTGTACGGCGCGGTGGCGTCGTCGTCGAACGGCGGGAGGTCGCGCGTGGACGAATCGAAGTAGCGCTTGTCGAGCACCAGCGCGCCGTCGATGCCGCTGATGCCCGCCTTGTGGATCTTCTGCACGAGGTCGATCAGTTCTTCCGGCACGAGCTTCGGATCGCCCGTGCCTTGAATGTAGAGATTGCCATGCAGCACGCCGTTGGCGTCGATGGTGCCGTCCGCGTAGGCGCTCGTGCGCCAGCGGTAGTCGGGGCCGAGTATCGACAGGCCCGAGTAGGTGGTGACGAGTTTCATCGTCGAGGCGGGCATCATCGGCTTGCCCGCGTTCAGTGCGAGGATCGGCGTGCGGTCGCCGACTTTCTCCACGACCACGCTGATCGACGACAAGGGCACGTGCGCGCGCTGCAAGCCGACCATCACCGATTGCGGCAAGACAGTGGTGACGTTGACGCTCGGACGCGTGGCCTTGACGCGAGCCTGCGCGGCAAGCGGCAGCGACGCGCCGCAGCCGAGCGCGGCGCAAGCGAGCAGCCAGGCGCTCGCGCGCGGCGCGAACCGGCGCGGCAGACGAGTGGTGGAAGAAGTGGAAGCGGTCAAAGCAGAAGCGGTCAAAGCAGAAGCAGTCAAAGCAGAAGCAGTCAAAGCAGAAGCGGAGCGCGGACGTAGGGCGACAGTGTTGAAGCGGCGTGCGAGAGAAGACAGAAAAGCGTGCGTCATGGACGGGCGAAAAAGCAAAATGTCAGGGCGTGGGGCACGCGGCAATCCCGGCGGCGCCGAAGGATCGCGTTGGCGCGCGGACAAAAATACCGGCCGCGCGAAGCAAAGCGCCCATTGTAGAGAGTTGCCGCCAGGCTGCGGTGGAAAATGCGCCACGCGGCGCGCATGGCGGGGGCGGGCGCTAGAATGCGGCATCATTGAACGATTCGGAACGGATAACCATGCGCATCTTGCTAGTCGAAGACGACCGGATGATCGCCGAAGGCGTGCGCAAGGCACTGCGCGGCGAAGGCTTCGCGGTCGACTGGGTGGAAGACGGGGAAGCCGCGCTCAGCGCGGCGGGCAGCCAGCCTTACGATCTCGTGCTGCTCGACCTGGGCCTGCCCAAACGCGACGGTCTCGACGTGCTGCGCACGCTGCGCGCGCGCGGCCATGCGCTGCCGGTGCTGATCGTGACCGCGCGCGACGCCGTGGCGGATCGCGTCAAAGGCCTCGACGCCGGCGCCGACGATTACCTCGTCAAACCTTTCGATCTCGACGAACTCGGCGCCCGCATGCGCGCACTGATCCGGCGTCAGTCGGGGCGCAGCGATTCGACCATCCGCCACGGCAACCTGACGCTCGATCCCGCGTCACATCAGGTGACGCTCGACGGCGCGCCGGTCGCGTTGTCGGCGCGTGAATTCGCGCTGCTCGAGGCGTTGCTCGCGCGGCCTGGCGCCGTGCTCTCGAAGAGCCAGCTCGAAGAAAAAATGTACGGCTGGGGCGAGGAGATCGGCAGCAATACCGTCGAGGTCTACATTCACGCGCTGCGCAAGAAACTCGGCGCGGACCTGATCCGCAACGTGCGCGGTCTGGGCTACATGATCGCGAAGGACGCCTGAGCCGATGCGTTCGATTCGCCGTCAATTGCTGGTCTGGCTGCTGGCGCTGGTGCTGCTCGGCGTCGGCATCGCGGGTTGGCTCATCTACCGGCAAGCGCTTGCCGAAGCCAACGAACTCTTCGATTACCAGTTGGAGCAGATCGCCGCCGCGCTGCCGTCGGAACCGTTCTCGCAAGTGCTCGGTTCGCGCGACACCGGCGACGAAGGCATCGTGCTGCAGATCTGGAATCGCAACGGCGTGCTGATGTACTACTCGCGTCCGCGTGCGCCGCTCGCGCCGCGCGCCGAACTCGGCTTTTCGACCGAGCACACGGAGCGCGGCGAGTGGCGCGTGTATGGCGCGATCGTCGGCGATAACGTGGTGCAGCTGGCGCAGCCGGTTTCCGTGCGCAACCGGCTCGCAGCAAATGTCGCGCTGCGTACGCTGTGGCCGTTGATCGTGCTGCTGCCGTTGCTGGGACTCGCAGTGTGGGTGGTTATCGGACGCGGACTCAGGCCATTGCGGCGCGTGACCAGCGCGCTCGACGCGCGTCACCCCGAGGCGCTCGATCCGTTGCCGGACCAGCGTCTGCCGCTCGAAGTGCAGCCGCTCGTGCGCGCGCTGAACGGTCTGCTCGAAAGACTCGCGACCGCGCTCGATATTCAGAAAGCATTTGTCGCCGACGCCGCACATGAATTGCGCACACCGCTCGCCGCCGTGCAGATTCAGGCGCAACTGGTGGCGCGCGCGAAGGACGACACCGGCCGCAGTGAAGCGCTCGCCGATCTGCAAGCCGGCGTGACGCGCGCCACGCGACTTGCCGAACAACTCTTGGCGCTCGCGCGTTCCGAACCGGACGGCCTCGCCGCCACCAACGCGATCGATCTGCGCGCACTGCTGCAGGAGTGCGTGGTGGCTTACGCGCCGCTTGCGCTGAATCGGGGCGTCGATCTCGGCATCGAGGCGACCGAATCCGCCACCGTGATCGGCGATGCCGACGCGCTGCGCGTGATGTTCAACAATCTGGTGGATAACGCAACCAAATACACGCCACGCGGCGGACGCGTGGATGTCGGCCTGCATGTCGAAGAGGGCCACCCGGTCGTGCGGATCGCCGACAGCGGACCGGGGATCGAGCCGGCCGAACGCGATCGCGTGTTCGACCGTTTCTATCGCGCGGGTGCCGGCGCGAATCGCGTGCGTACCGACGTGGCGGGCAGCGGTCTGGGTCTGGCGATCGTGCGCCGCATCGCCGTGCAGCATCATGCTGCCGTGTCGCTCGACGAATCACCCGCAGGTGGCTTGCAGGTCACCGTGCGTTTCTGAAGGCAACGGGTTCTGTTCGTAAAGAGGCTTAAACGAGGCTTAAACAGGCCTCAAAACCAGGATGAAAGCGATCTGTCGCTGCTTAAGACTCTTTTAAGCGATGCCACGTACGCTTCGAGACATCCAAAGTCTCTTTCTCCCAGTCAGGAGTACACGATGAACGCGAAAACCTTGTCCCGCAGCGCTGTTGCCGTAGCCGTCGCTGTAGCGCTTTCCGCCGGCTATGTGGCGGGGCATCGCGACGTGCCCGCGCCGCAGGTGATCTCGCCGGCGCAGGCCGCGATGATGCCCGCTGAAGCCGCCGCCAAAACCGGCATTCCCGATTTCTCCGGCCTCGTCGAAACCTACGGGCCGGCTGTCGTCAACATCAGCGCGAAGCACGTCGTCAAGCAGACGGCGCTGCGCGGCAATCCCGGCAATGGCAACGGCGGCGGCAATCAGCTGCCGATCGATCCGAGCGATCCGTTCTACCAGTTCTACAAGCACTTCTTCGGCGGCATGCCGGGCATGCAAGGCGGCGGCGACGGCGGCGATGCGCCCGATCAGCCGAGCGCGAGCCTGGGCTCGGGATTCATCGTCAGCAATGACGGTTACATCCTGACCAATGCGCACGTGGTGGACGGCGCCAACGTCGTCACCGTGAAGCTGACCGACAAGCGCGAATTCCGCGCGAAGGTGGTCGGCGCCGACAAGCAGTCCGACGTTGCCGTGCTGAAGATCGACGCAAGCAATCTGCCGACCGTGAAGATCGGCGATCCGCGTCAGAGCAAGGTCGGCCAGTGGGTCGTCGCGATCGGCTCGCCTTACGGTTTCGACAACACGGTGACCTCGGGCATCATCAGCGCGAAGTCGCGCTCGCTGCCTAACGAAAACTACACGCCGTTCATTCAGACCGACGTACCGGTGAACCCTGGCAATTCGGGTGGACCGCTGTTCAATCTGCAAGGCGAAGTGATCGGTATCAATTCGATGATCTATTCGCAGACGGGCGGCTTCCAGGGCCTTTCGTTCGCCATCCCGATCAATGAGGCGATCAAGGTCAAGGACGACATCGTCAAGACCGGTCACGTGAGCCGCGGCCGACTCGGCGTGGCGGTGCAGGGCATGAATCAGACGCTCGCCAATTCGTTCGGCATGCAGAAGCCGCAAGGCGCGCTGGTCAGCTCGGTCGATCCGGGCGGCCCGGCGGCCAAGGGCGGTTTGCAGCCGGGCGACGTGATCCTGTCGGTGAACGGCGAACCGGTCGGCGACTCGTCCGATCTGCCGTCGCAGGTCGCGGGTCTGGCGCCGGGCACTTCGGCGACCGTGCAGGTCTGGCGCGACAAGGCCACCAAGGACCTGAAGGTGACCATCGGCTCGTTGTCGGATGCGAAGGTCGCCTCGGACAAGGCCGATCAGCCGGCCCAGATGCAAGGCCGGCTCGGCGTGGCGGTGCGGCCGCTGACGCCGGAAGAGAAGAGCGGCGCGTCGGTCTCGCATGGTCTGCTGGTGCAGCAATCGGGCGGCGCGGCGGAAAGCGCCGGCATCCAGCCGGGCGACGTGATTCTCGCGGTCAACGGCCGCCCCATTTCGAGCGTCGATCAACTGAAGCAGGTGATCGCCAGTGCCGGCAACAGCATCGCGTTGCTGATCCAGCGGGACAACGCGCAGATCTTCGTGCCGGTCGATCTCGGCTGATGTGCCGCGCGGGCTGGATGGCCCGATCGCTCGTCCGGCTGACAGTTTGACCGACGCTCCGCCTCATCCGCCCGCGAATTGAAGTAATGCTTGCCGGTCCGTTGCAGTTACTGCCAGCGGATCGGCAATTTTCATTTATATCCTGGCATCGAAGTAAGGCGCTGCGCGCCAC
This sequence comes from Paraburkholderia sp. RL17-373-BIF-A, assembly GCF_046030175.1. Taxonomy (NCBI): domain Bacteria; kingdom Pseudomonadati; phylum Pseudomonadota; class Betaproteobacteria; order Burkholderiales; family Burkholderiaceae; genus Paraburkholderia; species Paraburkholderia sp. RL17-373-BIF-A. The sequence goes on along the minus strand of NZ_JARESO010000023.1, from coordinate 36,658 downwards.
CCGGTGCGGCGCGCGGCGGTTTCCAGATGACGCGGCCGGCAGCTTGGCACGCAGGTTGCGTCTGCCCTGATCCGGGCCCATCGCGGGATCCCGGGGAAGCAGGGATAAGACCTCAACAAGGAGCAAACCGATGAAAACCCAACGCAATCAGCGAAGGATCGTAGCCGCTGCGGTTGCCGCAGCGCTCACGCTCGGTCTGGCGGGTGGCGCGTATGCACAGGCAAGCGATACGACCGGCGGCACGACCACCGATGAAACCAGCGCGGGCAACGCCAATGGCGGCGGCCTGCCGCAAATCCAGCAGCAGGGCGATGTCTCGTTCGTGTCGGGCGGCGTCGGTCTCGACGAATCGAAGGCATTGCAGCAGGCGCAAAGCCAGTGGCCGTTGTCGCTGCGCTTCACAGGGCCGGGCTCCGACTTTCTCGCCGACGTTCACGTGCGCGTGGTCGATGCGCACAACGGCGAAGTGCTGAGCACCACGTCGCGTGGGCCGTACATGCTGGTCAGACTGCGCCCGGGCCGCTACACGGTCCATGCGCAATACAAGGATCGCGACCAGTCCAAACCGGTGACGATCCCGGCCAAGGGCACCGCCAAGACCGCGTTCTACTGGAACACCCAATAAGCGCGACGCCGTTCTGCGCAGCGGTGTGGTCAGCGCCGCACGCCGTGCAGGAAGGCCGCGCAATCGGCCGGACTTTGGTCGATAATGAAGCCACGGGCGCACCCCGTGGCTTTACTGTTTGCACGACCGCACACCATCACGGAGCCGAGACATGAACGATGCCTTGACACCTCACGGGAGCCCCGGCGCGAGCGCGGGCGGGCACACCATCGCGATCACCGGCAACAATCACCGGGTGCGCGTGATCCACGGCGGCGTGACCATGGCCGATACGCAGGCGGGGCTGACACTGTCGGAAACCGGTCTGCCGGACGTGTTCTATTTCCCGCGTTCGGACGTGAACATGGCCCGGCTCGAACGCTCGACGCACAGCTCGCACTGTCCGTTCAAAGGCGACGCGTCGTACTTCCATCTGCGCACGGAAGACGGCCTGATCGAGAACGCCGTGTGGAGTTATGAAACGCCGCTCGAGTCGGCGATGAAGATCAAAGGGTATCTCGCGTTTTACGCATCGCGCGTCGACCGCATCGATCAGACGTCTTGATCCCGCTGTCGCGCGTTCATCGGGGAGGCTGCCATGGAACTGAACGACGCGTTACGGATTCCGCTTGCGCCGTCCGACGTCTGGGACGCGTTGCAAGACCTTGCGCTACTGCGCGCCAGCCTCGACAACTGCGAGTCGTTCACACGCTTTGCGCACGGCGAATACGAACTGATCATGACCGTGCCGCTCGGCCCGCTGCGCGCGCGCTACCAGGCGCGTGCCCATGTGGCCGGCCAGGATTCCGGGCCCGCGGACGCGCAGCGCCGCACCATCAACTTCAAAGCCCGGGCCGAAGGCATCGGCGCGTTACGCGGCCAGATCGAAGTGCGCTTGCGCGCGGACGAAAGCACACACGGCGCCGACCGGGAGCGCGGCACGCGGATCGATTACACGATCTGGGCGACCTCGTCCGGCCCGCTCGCCGAACTGCCGACGCGGCAACTCGAAAACGCGCTGCATCAACTGGCCGACGACTTTTTCACCGAGTTCGACGCCGTCGTGCGCGCCAAGCATGGGCAAGGTCCGAATCGCGCGCGGGGTTCGGCGGTGCGCCGCCAGCATGTGTTTTTGCGGCCGATCGCGCTCGGCAGCATCGCGCGGCGCGTGCGGTCGGATCACGGCAATGCGCTGCCTGGGCGTGCGGCCAGCGCGTCACACGGAAGCGCACATGGTGTGTCGCATGGGGTCCCGCATCACGAGCCCAGTCCGCACGCGGTCCCGAACTGGGCCTGGGCCGCGATGATCTTTCTGGTCGCGCTGCTGTTGTATGTGGCGCGCTGGCTTAGCGAGCATTGATTTTCGAGCTTGCCGTAGTTGTGGCGCGCGCGGTGGGTTGCGCCGCTGTCGCGCCGATGCGACTACGAAATCCCGGTGGCTTGCTACGAAACATCGTCGGCTGAGTAGCGTTGCAGTCGCGCACTCGCACTCGCACTCACACGCCGCGAAACTCCCTTCTCCATGCCGACGGCGACGTGCGGAACGCCTCCGCGAAATGTTGCCGTAGCGAAGCGGTCGAGCCGAAGCCCGCAATCCCCGCGATCGCTTCCACCGACTCGTCGGTGCTCTCCAGCAATTGCTGCGCGCGAGCGAGCCGCTGCGCTAGCAGCCATGCGCCGACGGTCGTGCCGGTGGCGAGCCGGAAGCGTCGCGTGAAGGTGCGGCGGCTCATCAGCGCGCGCCCGGCCAGCGTGTCGAGCGTATGCGGCAACGCCAGATTGCCGCTCACCCAATCGAGCAGGCCGGACAGCCGGTCTCCGCGCACGTTCGGCGGCATCGGCTGCTGAACGTATTGCGCCTGATTGCCTTGTCGATGCGGCGGCACGACCAGCCGGCGCGCCACGTGATTCGCGACGTCAGCGCCGCACATCTTGCGCATCACATGCAGGCAGCAGTCGAGGCCGGCGGCGGTGCCGGCCGAGGTCAGCACGTTGCCGTCGTCGACATACAGCACGTTGGGGTCCAGCCGCACGCGTGGGTAGCGGCGCGCGAAGTCGTCGGCCCACGCCCAGTGCGTCGACGCAGGACGGCCGTCGAGGATGCCGGCGGCCGCGAGTACGAACGCGCCCAGGCAAAGCCCGACCAGTTGCGCGCCGCGGGCGTGGGCGGCGCGCAGCGCGTCGAGCAGCGCGGCGGGCGGCGTTTCGGCCGGGTCGCGCCAGCTCGGCACGATGATCGTGTCCGCGTCGGCGAGCGCTTCGAGTCCATGCGTGACGGCGATCGAAAAGCCGGCGGTCGTGGTGAGCGCGCCCGTTTCGGCGGCGCAGACGCGGAAGTCGAAGCCCGGCACGCCGCCGCCGCTGCGGTCCTCGCCGAACACCACGCACGGGACCGAAAGATGGAACGGACTGATGCGGTCGAACGCGACCACCGCGACAACGTGGCGGGCCGGTTCGCCGCGTGCCGCGGCAGAGGAAGCGGAAGCGGAAGCGGGCGTGGCCATCAATCACCTCGTGAAATCCGTCGATGGCCCGATTCTAGCGAATCTTGTCATTCGGGTCGCTGTCGTGAAGTGGGCCGTGGAGGAACAATGCAGTCATCGTCGCTGCTCTGCCGAGTCCAAACCGGAACCGTCCGCGCGGCCCCTTTACCCGACCGAGGAGTCTTGCCATGACCACACCGCGCCGCGCGCTGATCGTCATCGATGTGCAGAACGAATACGTGACCGGCGATCTGCCGATCGAATACCCGGACGTGCACAGCTCGCTCGCCAACATCGGCCGCGCGATGGATGCGGCTCGGGCCGCCGGCGTGCCGGTGGTGGTCGTGCAGAACTTCGCGCCGGCCAGCTCGCCGTTGTTCGCGCGTGGCAGCAGCGCGGCGGAGCTGCATCCGGTGGTGGGCGAGCGGGCTCGCGATCATTACGTGGAGAAGTCGCTGCCAAGCGCTTTCACCGGCACCGATCTGGCCGATTGGCTCGCCGCGCGCCAGATCGACACGCTGACCGTGACCGGTTACATGACCCACAACTGCGACGCGTCGACCATCAACCACGCGGTTCACTCAGGGCTTGCTGTCGAATTCCTGCACGACGCGACGGGTTCGGTGCCGTATGAGAACAGCGCGGGTTTCGCCAGCGCGCAGGACATCCACCGGGTGTTCAGCGTAGTGCTGCAATCGCGCTTCGCGGCAGTGGCGAGCACGGAGGAGTGGATCGCGGCGGTGCACAGCGGGGCGCTGCTGGAGCGCGGCAATATCTATGCGTCGAACCAGAAGGCGCGGGCCACGCGGGCCGCGGCGTAAAAACGTCGCGGGCGGCGGCCGCTTCGAGCGGCTGCTATATAAGGATGCGGCACCACGCCGCTGCGCATGAAACGAAGGCGGCCGGGTTGCTCACCCGACCGCCTTTTTTGCATAGGCCCCGTGCGCCAGACAGATAACTAACCGCCGCCCGTCCGCTGTGCATGCCCGTTGCGCAACGCCGGACTCAGCTTCAGCGCGTCGAACATCCCTTCGACCATCTGCACGGCATGGGCGCCGAAATCCGTGGCGTCGGGCAGAAACAGCATGTCGCGCAGCGAGCCGCTGACAAACGCATGCACCATCGCCGCGGCCAGCTTCGTATCCAGATCCATGGGCAGTTGCCCCTTGGAGATGGCGTTGCGCAGACCGCCCTCGATTTTCTTGAGCCCTTCGCGCATGTTGGTCTGATAGCGGACCATCACCGGGCCCATTTCCTCGACCAGCTCGCATTTCAGAAACAGGATGTCGAACACCCGCCGGCGACGCGGGTCATTGGCGGTGTCGCGCAGACAGACCGTGCAGATTTCCATCAGACGCCCAAGCGGATCGGGCTCGTTGGGATCTTGCGAAGCGGCTTTGAGTTCGTCCAGCGGCAAAAGCACGCGGTCGAACATTTCCGTGAACAGATCGCTCTTATGTGCGAAGTGCCAGTAGATGGCACCGCGTGTGACGCCGGCGGCCTGCGCGATGTCGGCAAGCGACGTGCGCGATACGCCTTTCTCGAAGAAAACCCGTTCGGCCGCGTCGAGAATGCTGTTGCGCGTCTCCTGCGCCTCTTCTTTGGTTCTTCTGACCATGTTGGAATGACCTGCCCTGATTGTGGGGTTTTCCCGAGCGTTTTTAAGTACGCCCGATGACAATCCGTCTACCGTTGAGCGAATTGTGAAGCGTTCTTGCAAGCCCCCCGCCAGCAAGAGATATAAACGCACTTTTACATGCATTCGTGAATGTATATATAATAGCATCCCACGATCGGATAGCCCAAGCCGTGACGAAACGTTAATATCCGTCACTGTTGCCTTTCAAAACGCTCTTCGCGCCGTGCCCAGACGGGCGGCGCCGTGCGGCATTTCCCCGGTATGGCGCATTTCGCTCAGGATGCCCTGCAGGTTCGGTGTGCTTCCGCGGGTGTCCGGTCAAGCGTCGCAAGACGCATGTGTGCGCTGTCGTCCCCGGGGTAGGGATGCGCGCACTTTTTCATTCTCAGTCTTTGACAGAGGTCGCTCCATGCGCGTCGAACGGGTTCCATTCCGCTTAATTAGTGCCGCGACGGCTGCCGTATTGCTGGCAGCGTGCGGACCAAAACAATCTGCTCCGCCGCAACAAACGCCCGAAGTTGGGGTCGTCACCGTCCAGCCGACGGCCGTGCCCGTCGTCACCGAATTGCCGGGCCGCACCAGTGCGTTCCTCGTCGCGCAAGTGCGCGCACGGGTCGACGGCATCGTGTTGCGCCGCGAGTTTACGGAAGGCAGCCAGGTCAAAGCAGGCCAACGTCTGTACAAGATCGATCCGGCACCGTACATCGCCACGCTGAATAACGCCAAGGCGACGCTGGCGAAGGCTCAGGCCAACCTCGTGTCGACCACCGCGCAGGCCAATCGCTTCAAGGTGCTGGTTGCCGCCAACGCGGTCAGCAAGCAGGACTACGACAATGCAGTGGCCTCGGAAGGCCAGGCCGCGGCTGACGTCGCCGCGGGCAAGGCGGCAGTCGACACGGCGCAGATCAATCTCGGCTATACGGATGTCGTGTCGCCGGTGAGCGGCCAGGTCGGCATCTCGCAGGTCACGCCGGGTGCTTACGTGCAAGCAAGCGCCGCTACGCTGATGGCCACCGTGCAGACGCTCGATCCGGTCTATGTGGACCTGACGCAATCGAGCCTCGACGGTCTGAAGCTGCGCCGCGACATGCAGGAAGGGCGCCTGAAGACCACGGGTCCGGACGCCGCCAAGGTGTCGCTGATTCTCGAAGACGGCCGCACCTATTCGGAGAAGGGCAAGCTGCAGTTCACCGACGTGACGGTCGACCAGGGCACCGGTTCGGTCACGGTGCGCGCGCTCTTCAAGAATGCGGACAACGTGCTGCTGCCGGGCATGTTCGTGCGCGCGCGCATTGAAGAGGGCGTCAACGACCACGCGCTCGTCGTGCCGCAAGTGGGCGTCACGCACGACCAGAAGGGTCAGCCGACCGCGCTCGTCGTCGGTAACGACAACAAGGTCGTGTTGCGTCAGCTGGTGACCTCGGGCACGTACGGTTCGAACTGGGTGGTCGAAAGCGGCCTGAATCCGGGCGACCGCGTGATCGTGCAGGGCACCGACAAGGCGAAACCCGGCATGCAGGTCAAGGCCGTTGCCGCGCAACTTCCCGCCACACCCGCTTCCGGCGCAGCTGTTCAGGGCGCGCCGGCCGCCAGCGGTGCTGCGCAGACGGCACAGCCTGCCTCCGCCGCATCGGGCGCGTAATAACAGGGAGCCCGCCACATGGCAAAGTTCTTCATTGATCGCCCGATTTTTGCATGGGTGATCGCCATTATTCTGATGCTCGCGGGTATCGCGTCGGTCTTCACGTTGCCGATCGCGCAATACCCGACCATCGCGCCGCCGGCCGTGCAGATCAGCGCAACGTACCCGGGCGCATCGGCGAAGACGGTGGAAAACACCGTCACGCAGGTGATCGAGCAGCAGATGAGTGGTCTCGACCACTTGCTGTATCTGTCGTCCACCTCGGACGACTCGGGTACGGCAACCATCACGCTGACGTTCGCGGCCGGCACCAATCCTGACATCGCGCAGGTGCAGGTGCAGAACAAGCTGCAGCTCGCCACGCCGCTGTTGCCGCAAGCCGTGCAACAGTTGGGCACCAAGGTCACGAAGTCGAGCAGCAGCTTCCTGCTGGTCATGGCGTTCGTGTCCGAAGACGGCAGCATGAGCAAGTACGACCTGGCGAACTACGTCGCGTCGAACATTCAGGATCCGGTCAGCCGTATCGACGGCGTGGGCACGGTGACGCTGTTCGGTTCGCAGTACGCCATGCGGGTCTGGCTGGACGCGAACAAGCTGACCAACTTCGGCTTGACGCCGGTGGATGTGGAAGCCGCGCTGACGGCGCAGAACGTGCAGGTCGCGGGCGGTTCGCTCGGCGGCACGCCGTCGGTGCCGGGCCAGGTGCTGCAGGCCACTATCACGGAAGCCACGCTGCTCAACACGCCTGAACAGTTCGGCAACGTGCTGCTGAAGGTGAACCCGGACGGCTCGCAAGTCCGCATCAAGGACGTGGCGCGCATCGAGCTGGGTGGCGAAAACTACAACTTCGACACCAAGTACAACGGTCAGCCGACGGCAGGCTTCGGTATTCAGCTCGCTACCGGCGCGAACGCGCTGGCCACCGCCAAGGCGGTGCGCGCGAAGGTCGCCGAGCTGTCGAAGTACTTCCCGCACGGTCTGGTGGTGCAGTATCCGTACGACACCACGCCGTTCGTGCGCCTGTCGATCGAAGAAGTGGTCAAGACGCTGCTCGAAGGTATCGTGCTGGTGTTCCTGGTCATGTACCTGTTCCTGCAGAACCTGCGCGCCACGCTGATCCCGACGATCGCCGTGCCGGTGGTGCTGCTGGGCACGTTCGCGATCATGGGTCTGGTGGGCTTCTCGATCAATACGCTGTCCATGTTCGGGCTGGTGCTCGCCATCGGCTTGCTGGTGGACGATGCGATCGTGGTGGTGGAAAACGTCGAGCGGGTGATGCAGGAGGAGGGCTTATCGCCTCGTGACGCAACCCGCAAGGCAATGGATCAGATTACCGGCGCGCTGGTCGGCGTGGCGCTCGTGCTGTCTGCGGTGTTCGTGCCGGTGGCGTTCTCGGGCGGCTCGGTCGGCGCAATTTACCGGCAGTTCTCGCTGACGATCGTGGCGGCGATGGTGCTGTCCGTGCTGGTCGCGTTGATTCTGACGCCGGCATTGTGCGCGACGATCCTCAAGCCGATCGAAAAGGGTCACGAGGAAAAAACCACCGGCTTCTTCGGCTGGTTCAACCGCACCTTCAACAAGAGCCGCGACAAGTATCACTCGGGCGTGCACCACGTGATCAAGCGCTCGGGCCGTTGGCTGATCATCTATATGGTGGTGATCTTCGCGGTCGGCCTGCTGTTCGTGAAGTTGCCGAAGTCGTTCCTGCCTGACGAAGACCAGGGCACGATGTTCGTGCTGGTGCAAACGCCGTCGGGCTCGACGCAGGAAACCACGGCACGCGCGCTCAAGGACGTGTCCGACTACCTGCTCAATACCGAGAAGAGCATCGTCGAATCGACCTTCACGGTGAACGGCTTCAGCTTCGCCGGTCGCGGTCAGAACGCGGGTCTCGTGTTCGTGCGGATGAAGGATTACTCGCAACGCCAGCACTCGGATCAGAAGGTGCAGGCGCTGGTGGGCCGTCTCTTCATGCACTTCGGCAGCTACAAGAACGCGCTGGTGTATCCGGTGAATCCGCCTTCGATTCCTGAACTCGGCACGGCCGCGGGCTTCGACTTCGAATTGCAGGATCGCGCGGGCGTCGGTCACGAAAAGCTGATGGAAGCACGCAACATGTTGCTGGGCATGGCGGCGAAAGATCCGACGCTGGCTCAGGTGCGTCCGAACGGCCTGAACGACACGCCGCAGTTCAAGGTGGACATCGACCACGAGAAGGCTTCGGCGCTCGGTGTGTCGCTGGCCGCGATCGACCAGACGTTCTCGATCGCGTGGGCGTCGCAGTACGTGAACAACTTCCTCGATACCGACGGCCGGATCAAGAAGGTGTATCTGCAAGGCGATGCTCCGTTCCGTATGAAGCCGGAAGACCTGAACGCGTGGTACGTGCGCAATACTGCGGGTGGCATGGTGCCGTTCTCGTCGTTCGCCAGCGGCACGTGGACGTACGGTTCGCCGAAGCTGGAACGCTACAACGGTATTTCCGCGGTGGAAATCCAGGGCGCGGCGGCACCGGGCAAGTCGACCGGTCAGGCCATGACCGCCATGGAAGCACTCGTGGCGAAGCTGCCGGCGGGTGTCGGCTACGAATGGACCGGCCTGTCGTTGCAGGAACGCCAGTCCGGTTCGCAGGCGCCGATTCTGTACGGCATCTCGATCCTGGTCGTGTTCCTGTGTCTCGCGGCGCTGTATGAAAGCTGGTCGATCCCGTTCTCGGTGATCATGGTGGTGCCGCTCGGCGTGATCGGCGCACTGCTGGCCGCCACGCTGCGTGGGCTCGAGAACGACGTGTTCTTCCAGGTGGGTCTCCTGACCACGGTGGGTCTGTCGGCCAAGAACGCGATTCTGATCGTGGAATTCGCCCGCGAACTGCAGCAGGGTGAAGGCATGGGGCCGATCGAGGCCGCGCTGGAAGCAGCGCGTCTGCGGTTGCGTCCGATTCTGATGACCTCGCTCGCGTTCATTCTCGGCGTGATGCCGCTCGCGATCAGTAACGGCGCGGGTTCGGCCAGCCAGCACGCGATCGGTACCGGCGTGATCGGCGGGATGTTGACGGCGACCTTCCTCGCCATTTTCATGATCCCGATGTTCTTCGTCGTGATCCGCGCGAAATTCGGCGGTGAGAAGGAAGACCCGGATGAGGCGCTCGCACACTACAACCAGCACCATCCGCATGATCCGCAAAGCGGCGGTTCGGCTGGCGGGTCGGCTGATGAAGGCTCGGGCAAGGACGGACATTGAGATGCAAAAACACTCTCTGATTGCAGTGGCGGTCGCGCTGTTCGCCGCGGGTTGCACGATGGCGCCGAAGTACGAGCGCCCCCCCGTGCCCACGACGAGCACCTTCCCGACCGGCGGCGTGTACGACACGCAGCCGGGCGCGACCCAGCCCGACGCGACCCCGGCGGGCAACCAACAGCCCGGTGCGACAAATGCTGCGCGCAGCGCCAACGGCCAGGCCGCGGCGGATATCGGGTGGCGCGATTTCTTCGTCGATCCGCGCATGCAGCGGCTGATCGAGATCGCGCTGAAGAACAACCGCGATCTGCGCGTGTCGGTGCTGAACATGCAGGCGTCGGCGGCGCAGTTCCGGATCGTTCGCGCCGGTCTGCTGCCCACGCTCGACGCCGCGGCTTCGCAAAGCAAATCGCGTACGCCGAAAGACCTGTCGTTCTTCGACCAGACGATTTCCAACTCGTACTCGGTCGGTCTGAACGCGTCGTGGGAAATCGACTTCTTCGGGCGGATTCAGAGCCTGAAGGACCAGGCGTTGGCGCAGTACCTGGCCACGGCTCAGGCGCGCAAGGCGGCAGAAATCTCGCTGGTCTCGCAGGTGGCGAACCAGTACATGACGGTGCTCGAGCTCGACGATCTGTTGAAGGTCACGCAGAACACGCTGAAGACCTCGCAGGAATCGTATCGAATCGCCAAGCTGCAGTTCGACAACGGTACGGGTTCGGAACTGGATCTGCGTCAGTCGCAAACCGTGGTCGAGCAGGCTTTGGCCAACCTGCAGCAGCAACAACGTCTGCGGGCTCAGGCGGATAACGCGCTCGTGCTGCTGATCGGCGAGCCGCTGCCGGACGATTTGCCGCCGGGCATGCCGCTGGACAACCAGAATCTCCTCACGGATATTCCGGCGGGTCTGCCGTCCGATCTGTTGACGCGCCGTCCAGACATCATGGAGGCCGAAGAGAATCTGCTGGCCGCCAACGCGAACATTGGCGCAGCGCGCGCGGCGTTCTTCCCGAAGGTCTCGCTGACCGGCAGCTTCGGTACGCTGAGCCCGTCGCTCGGCGGTCTGTTCAAGCCCGGTTCGGCGGCGTGGAGTTTCGCGCCGTCGATCACGTTGCCGATCTTCGAGGGCGGACAGAATCTCGCCAACCTCGATCTCGCCAACATCCAGAAGAAAGTCCAGATCGCCACGTATGAAAAGGCGATCCAGTCGGCCTTCCGCGATGTTGCAGACGGACTGGCGGCACGCGGTACGTACGATCAGCAGATCCAGGCGCTGGAGCGCAATACGTTTGCGGAACAGCGCCGGCTGGATCTGTCGAATCTGCGTTACACGAACGGCGTCGACAGTTATCTGGCGGTGCTGATCGCGCAGACCGATCTGTATCAGGCGCAGCAGTTGCTGGTGGTTGCGCGCATGGAACGTCTGCAGAACCTCGTGACGTTGTATCAGGCACTGGGCGGCGGCTGGATCGAACGCAACGGCGAGCAGCCGCGTCCGGCCGACGCACCGGTCGACTACGGTGCGGCGAGCGCGCCGGTGGCGGCTTCGGCGGCCACGGCGAGTTAAGACGTGTTGTAGCTTAGGGCGCGTAGGGCGGGTCTCAGTTTCAGGAAAGCCGCCCTACCCAGCCGGTAATCAAAAAACGCCACGGCATGCTGTGGCATTTTTTTATGCGGTGACGCTCGCGCGATATCACTCGCACGGCGCCTCGTTGCATGCCGCTCAGTGCACGTCGGCTGCACGCAGCATGTCGTCGCCTCGCGGTTCGTTGCCGCCGCGTCCGTCGAAATCATGCCCGGCGCTGCGAATTTCGCACTGCGCCTTCTTCTCGCTCTTCACGCCGTTGAAGATCAGGTTCAACACGACCGCCGACACCGAAGCCAGCAGAATCCCGCTATGCAGCAGCGGCGAGAGCGCGGGCGGCAGCTTGGAGAAGAAGTGCGGCGACACCACCGGCACGAGACCCAGGCCGATACTGACCGCGACGATGAACAGGTTGTGGTGGTTCTTCACGAAGTCGACCTTCGACAGCACCTTGATGCCGTTCGCCGCGACCATGCCGAACATCACGATGCCCGCGCCGCCGAGCACGAAGGCCGGCACCGACGCGACCACTTGCGCCATCTTCGGGAACAGGCCCAGCAGCACCAGGATCACGCCGCCCATGGCGCAGACAAAGCGGCTCTTCACGCCGGTCACGCCGATCAGGCCGACGTTCTGCGAGAACGAGGTATGCGGGAACGAGTTGAAGATGCCGCCGATCAACGTGCCCAGGCCGTCGACGCGCAGACCGCGCACCAGCGTCTTCTGATCCACCGGACGGTCCACCATGTCGCCGACCGCGAGGAACATGCCGGTCGATTCGATGAAGGTGACGAACATCACGGTGACCATCGTCGCGATCGACAGCGGATCGAAGTGCGGCAGGCCGAAGTGGAACGGCATGACGAAGCCGACCCACGGCGCGTGCGTGACGCCTTCCATGTTGACGCGGCCGAGCGCCAGCGCAATCGCGAAGCCCGCGACAATGCCGAGCAGCACCGAGATATTGGCGAGGAAGCCCTTGGCGAACTTGTTGATCAGCAGAATCAGCATCAGCACGATCAGCGAGAGGCCGAGATAGACCGGGTTGCCGTAATCGGGATTGCCCACGCCGCCGGCCGCCCAGTTGATGCCGACTTCCATCAGCGACAAACCGATTACCGAGATCACCACGCCGATCACGACCGGCGGGAAGAAGCGCAGCAATTTGCCGACCGCCGGCGCGAGCAGGATGCCGACGACACCGGCCGCGATCGTCGAGCCGAAGATGTCGAGAATGCCGAGCGAGGGATTGGTGCCGATCGCGACCATCGGACCGACGGCCGCGAACGTGCAGCCCATGATGACCGGCAGACGGATGCCGAAAATCCACAGCCCGAGCGTCTGAATCAACGTGGCGATGCCGCAGGAGAACAGATCGGCGCTGATCAGGAACGCGATCTGGTCTTTCGGCAACTTGAGTGCCGCGCCGATGATCAGCGGCACCGCGACTGCACCGGCATACATCACCAGAACGTGCTGAATGCCGAGCGTGAGCAACTGGCCTGCGGGCAGTCGTTCGTCGCACGGGTGAACCGTGTTCGATTGCATATCGTCTGTCTCCACCATCTGAGTTTTTGGGATGGCTCCAAGGTATCGGGGACTAAAAAGCACAACAAGACCACTGGGGCCTATTCCGGCATTCCCGGTGACGATATGCGTGGGGGCCGTTTGAAAGCCAAAAGAAATGTACGGACCTCCTCCATCGGCGGTCAGCCCCTTGCAGTGGTGATGCGAGGCCGCGCGTCGCTCGAGCCCGGCTTGACGCGATATGTGTGAGAATCAATGAGGTGTATCTCGCTCACCGCATAGTGCTGTTTTGATGCGGCTCGCGGCGCGGGCGGGTTAACCCGCGATTCGGGATTTCCGGCGTGCGTTTGCGTGCGTTTCCCAAGCGCTGCGCCGGCGCGGAAAATATGCCTTTCGGGCAGCTTTCGCGTGCTCATATCCATCCTCAATTTGACGCTCTATCGCCCATGAGTTTTCTCGGCATCGACCTCGGCACCGGTTCCCTCAAAGTAGCAATCGTCGACGAGAACGGTCGCGAGCAGGCGGTGGCGAGCGTCGCTTATCCAATTGAAACGCCGCATGCGGGTTGGGCGGAAACCTCGGTGCAAACATGGTGGCGCGCGCTATGTGAAGCCGCCGCGCGTTTACCTGATGGATTGCGCCGCGATGTGCGCGCCATCGGCTTTTCCGGACAGATGCACGGCGTCGTGCTGATCGACGCAGCGGGCGAGGCCGTGCGGCCCGCCATGCTATGGCCCGACACGCGCGCGCTGGCCTTGCTCGATGCGTGGCCCGAGCCGCAACCGAATCCGGTTGCGCCCGGCATGGCCGGTCCGCTGCTGCGCTGGATCGTCATGCACGAACCGCAGTCCGCGAGCCGCACGCGTTGGGCGCTGCAACCGAAAGACTGGCTGCGCGTCGCGTTTGGCGGCGCGGTGGCGACCGATCCGTCCGACGCCTGCGCGACCGCGCTTGCCGATCCAGCCGGCGTGTGGGACGTGGGGCTGCTCGACCGGCTCGAGATTCCGCGTGAGTGGTTCGCGCCGTTGGCGCCATCTTATGCGGCGGGTGGCGTGTTGTCGGAGAGTGCGGCGCGGGCGCTGGGTTTGCGTGCCGGCATCGTGCTCGCGACCGGCGCGGCCGATACGCCTTGCGCCGCACTTGGCAGCGGATTGGCGCACGACGGCGACGCGTTGCTGACCACCGGCACTGGCGGACAGATCGTCGTGCTGGCCGAGCACGCGCCCGCGGCGGTCAAGGGCTTGCATCGTTATCGCGCGGCAAGCGATCACTGGTATCGGATGGCGGCGATGCAGAACGTCGGCATCGCGCTCGAACGCGCGCGCGGGTGGCTGTCGTATGAATGGACCGATGCGTATCGTGATGCGTTCGCCGATACGACGAATGCATCCGGCCTCACGTTCTTGCCTTACCTCACAGGCGAACGCACGCCCTGGCTCAACCCGATGGCGCGCGGCGGCTGGCTCGGGCTCGCCCTCGATCACACGCGCGGCACGATGATGCGCGCCGCGTTCGAAGGCGTGGCGTTCTCGCTGCGCGCCGGGCTGGACGCGATTCGCGCGAGCGGCGCGACGGTGACGGCGTTGAAGCTCGCAGGAGGCGGTTCCGTCGACGCACGTTGGCGCCAGTTGCTCGCCGATGCACTGAATGTCGAACTGCACGCAGTGGATTGTCCGAACGCGGCGCCGCGTGGCGCGGCCATCCTGGGCGGCCTCGCGGGCGGGCACTGGCACGCGCGCGATCTCGCCGCGCTCGCGCCGGGCGCGACGCGTGTCGCGGGTCCGCAAGGCGACGCGGCGCTCGCTGAGCGCTATGCGCGCTTTCTCGATCTCTACGCACGAGTCGAAACATGGTTCACGGACACGCCGTCGCGGTGAGCGAAGGTCATGTCAGGTTCAGACAATGCCGTGACGCACTTTGCAATACCATGACGTTTCTCGCGCGCTAAGGTATAGCCCGGCGCACTGCGCCGACTGGCCGCGACCACGTGCGCCCTTCGTGTGGCGCACAAATGAACCGCAGCACCGAATCGCAACACATGCGCGCCGCAACGTGATCCGCCGCGGCGCGCCTAGCCTTGACAGACTCACAGGAGCATTCACGATGAAGACCAAAGCAGCAATCGCATGGAAAGCCGGCGCACCGTTGACGATCGAGGAAGTCGATCTGGAAGGGCCGCGCGCCGGTGAAGTCCTGATCGAAGTGAAGGCCACGGGCATCTGCCACACCGATTACTACACGCTCTCCGGCGCGGACCCGGAAGGCATCTTCCCGGCGATTCTCGGCCATGAAGGCGCGGGCGTGATAGTCGATACCGGTCCCGGCGTTGGCACGCTGAAGAAGGGCGATCACGTCATTCCGCTCTACACGCCCGAATGCCGCCAGTGCAAGTTCTGTCTGTCGCGCAAGACCAATCTCTGTCAGGCGATCCGTTCGACGCAAGGCAAGGGTTTGATGCCGGACTCGACCTCACGCTTCTCGCTGGATGGCAAGCCGCTGTTTCACTACATGGGCACGTCCACGTTTTCGAACTATATCGTCGTGCCGGAAATCGCGGTTGCGAAAGTGCGTGAAGACGCGCCGTTCGACAAGATCTGCTACATCGGTTGCGGTGTGACGACAGGTGTCGGTGCTGTCGTGTATTCGGCGAAGGTCGAGGCGGGCGCGAACGTGGTGGTGTTCGGTCTCGGCGGCATCGGGTTGAATGTGATCCAGGGCGCGAAGATGGTCGGCGCGGACAAGATCATCGGCGTCGACATCAATCCGGGCCGCGTCGAACTCGCGAAGAAGTTCGGCATGACGCACTTCATCAACCCGAATGAAGTCGAGAACGTGGTCGATCACATCGTGCAACTCACCGATGGCGGGGCCGACTATTCGTTCGAATGCATCGGCAACACCAAGGTGATGCGTCAGGCGCTCGAATGCACGCACAAGGGTTGGGGCCAGTCGTTCATCATCGGCGTGGCGGCGGCGGGCGAGGAGATCAGCACGCGTCCGTTCCAGCTGGTGACGGGCCGCGAGTGGAAAGGCTCGGCGTTCGGCGGCGCACGTGGCCGCACTGATGTGCCGAAGATCGTCGACTGGTACATGGAAGGCAAGATCAATATCGACGATCTGATCACGCACCGTTTGCCGCTCGAACGCATCAACGAGGGCTTCGATCTGATGAAGAAGGGCGAGTCGATCCGCTCGGTCGTGCTGTACTAAGCGGGGAGCTTCGCCATGCTTGAACTCTTATCGTCGCATGCCTGTCATGGCGGCGAGCAGCGCATCTATCGGCACGACTCGCAGACCATCGGTCTGCCGATGCGCTTCTCCATCTATCTGCCGCCGCAGGCCTTGCAAGCCAACGCGAACGTACCCGCGCTGTTCTATCTCGCGGGACTCACGAGTACAGAAGAGACCTTCCCGGTCAAAGCCGGAGCGCAGCGCTTCGCGGCGCAGCACGGCATCGCGCTGATCGCGCCGGATACCAGTCCGCGCGGTGCGGGTGTGCCGGGCGAAAGCGCGGCGTGGGACTTCGGCGTGGGCGCGGGCTTTTACGTCGACGCCACGCAGCAGCCGTGGGCGCAGCACTACCGGATGTACTCGTACGTGCGGGACGAACTGCGCGAAACGGTGCTTGCGAATCTGCCGGTGGACGGCGCGCGTCTGGGCATCTTCGGGCATTCGATGGGCGGTCACGGCGCGTTGATGCTGGCGCTGCGCAATCCGGAGATTTATCGGTCGGTGTCGGCGTTCGCGCCGATTGCCGCGCCTTCACTGTGCCCGTGGGGCGTGAAGGCGTTCACCGGCTATCTGGGCGAAGACCGGGAAGCGTGGAAGCAGTACGACGCGAGCGAACTGGTCGCGCATGTGTCGCGCAAGTTTTCGGCGGGGATTCTGGTCGATCAGGGGCTCGCGGATCAGTTCCTTGCCGAGCAACTGAATCCGGATGTGTTCGAAGCCGCTTGCCAGGCCGCGGGTCAGCCGCTGACGTTGCGCCGTCACGCGGGCTATGACCACGGCTACTACTTCATCTCGACGTTCATCGAGGATCATCTCGCGCATCACGCGAAGGTGCTGCTCAGCTGAAGTCTCTCAGAACGACGATGGTGGTGTGCAGATGCGACGCCGTCATCGTCCCTGGAGATTCAATGCCGTCTCAACAAACTCGCGCCGTACACCACCGCCGAGAGTACGGTGATCCAGAAGCTCGTCGGCCAATCGGTGTAGAACGCGAGCGTCAAACCGAGCCACGCCTGCAGCAACGCAAACACAGCGGCCAGCACGAGGCCCGCTGATAACCGCGTCGTCATGTTTTGCGCGGCGGCAGCCGGGCCGACCATCAGCGTGAACACCAGCAGCACGCCGACGATCTGCGTACACGCCGCCACGGCCAGCGCGGCAATCGCGAGAAACAGCACGGACACGAGGCGCAACGACACGCCCTTGGCTTCGGCCAGTTCCGGCTGCAACGAAGCGAACAGCAGCGGCCGCATGATCGCCGCGAGCGCCAGCAAACTCACGACGCCGAGACCCGCCAGCACGCCGAGCGTCGACGCATTCACGCCGAGCACGTTGCCGAACAGCAGCGCGGTGACCTGGGTCGCGTACGCGGTGAAGAAGTGCAGGAACAACAAGCCGAAGCCGAGCGACAGCGAGAGGATCACGCCGATCGCCACATCGCGTCCGGCAAGACGTTCGCCGAGCGCGCCCATGCCGACGCCCGCCGCGAGCGTGAAGCCGATCATCCCCCAGATCGGCGAGATGCCGATCAGCACCGCGCCGGTCGCGCCGGTGAAGCCGACGTGCGAGAGCGCGTGGCCCGCGAAGGTCTGTCCGCGCATCACCAGAAAATAGCCCACCACGCCGGCCAGCACCGCGACGATCCCCGACGCCGCGAATGCGTTCACCATGAAATCGTATTCAAACATCGTGCGTGTGTCCGTCGTGCGAGTCGTGCTGATGTGAGTGGCCGTGCGAGTGGCCATGCGAATGTGAATGCGAGTGGCTGTGGCCGCCGCTCTCGTCGTGTTCGTGCTCGTGATCGTGCTTTTCCACTTCGACGTCGCCCGACATCACGAAGATGCGGCCGTTCACACGCATCACGTCGATCGGCGAGCCGTAGAGACGCGACAGGACCGGCCGGGTGATCACTTCGTCGACGGTGCCGAGCGCCGCT
Organism: Paraburkholderia sp. RL17-373-BIF-A; assembly: GCF_046030175.1. Classification (NCBI taxonomy): domain Bacteria; kingdom Pseudomonadati; phylum Pseudomonadota; class Betaproteobacteria; order Burkholderiales; family Burkholderiaceae; genus Paraburkholderia; species Paraburkholderia sp. RL17-373-BIF-A. The sequence goes on along the minus strand of NZ_JARESO010000023.1, from coordinate 18,774 downwards.
ACGCCGCTGCCGAGATACAGCACGCGATCGAGCGCATGCAGCAGCGGGTTCAGTTCATGCGCCGAAAACAGCACGGCGATGCCGAGTTCCTGCTGCACGCGCCGCACCAGTTCGACCACGCTCTTCTGATGATGCGGGTCGAGGCTGATCAGCGGTTCGTCGAGCAACAGCAGCTTCGGGTTGCCGAGCAGGCATTGCGCGAGCAGGAGCCGCTGACGCTCGCCGCCCGACAGTTCCGACAACGGCCGCTCGGCCAGCTTGCGGCCGCCCACCAGATCCAGCACGCGCTCGACATCGGCGCGAGTGGCGGCGTCCGCATGCGGCAAACCCCAACGATGGCCGTCGGCGGCCATCGCGACGAAATCGCGGCCACGCACGCGACGTCCGGCGAGCGCACTGCGCGTCTGCGGCATATAGCCGATCGACGCGTTGCCGCGCTCGACCGGTTGTCCCAGCACGCGGATCGCGCCTTGGGCAGCGGGCACGAGACCGAGCACGGCGCGCATCAGCGTCGTCTTGCCCGCGCCGTTCGGCCCGAGCACGCCGATGAATTCGCCCTGGTTCACCACGAAGCCGGTGTCGCGCAGAATCGTGCGGTCGCCGAGTTCGAGCGTCACCTGCTCGAGTTCGAGCACGGGCGCGGTGCTGGGGGGATGCGCAGGCGCGCTGCGGCCAGTCTCAGTCATGGGGTTTTTCCTTTCGCGCCTGAAGCCGCGGCGTTCGCGCCATTCGCGTCGCCCGCGGCCAGCGCCGTGCCCAACGCGTCGAGCTGCGTCAGCATCCACGTCTGATAGGTCTTGCCGGCCGGTTCGGTCTCGGTGACGCTCATGGTCGGCACCTTCGATTGCTGCGCGAGCTTCAACATGCGTTTGGTCAGGGCCTCGGTTGCCTGGCTGTTATAGATCAGAACACGGACGCGCTTCTCACGCAGATCGCGTTCGAATGCGGCGATATCGGCCGCACTGGCTTCGGTGTCGTTCATGGTGGCGAGCTGGAAGCGCAGATTGCGCATGGACAGGCCCACCGCGTCGGACATGTAGCCAAACACCGGCTCGGTCGCCGTGACCGGCACGCCCGCGTAGCGGCCATGCAGCTCGGCGACCTTGGCGTCGACCGGTTTCAGTGAATCGAGAAACTTCGCGAGGTTCGCATCGTACGCCGACTTGTGCGCCGGGTCAGCCGCGACGAGCGCCTCACTCACGGCGCGCGCCACTTTCGGCATGGTCGCCGGGTCGTACCAGAGGTGCGGATTGTCGCCGCCCTTCTTGCCGGCGAGATCGGCCGCGACGATCGTGACGCGCTTCGAGCCCTTCGACGCCGCGAGCAATTTTGCCATCCACGGATCGTAGTCGGCGCCGTTGTAGACCACAAGGCTCGCATGCTGCAACGCACGCGCGGTCTTCGGACTGGCTTCGAACAGATGCGGATCCTGGTCCGGATTGCTGAGGATGCTCGTCACGTCGACGCGATCGCCGCCGAGTTGCTGCACCACATCGCCGTAAAAATTCTCCGCCGCGACCACCGGAATTTTTGCATCCGCGGCCATCGCGACGTGGCCGAATGCGAGCACGGCGGCGCTCACGGCGAGGTACTTCGACAGCTTCAGCGCACGCTGCGCGCCGTTCAACATCGAGCCAAAATTCTTCATTGTTGTGTCCTGCTGCGTGAGAGTTGAATGAATCACAGACGTTAGGAAGGGCGCGCCGGTTCTACGCCGGTTTTGTGCCGGCGCAAGCACCCGCGGGCCGCGCCGCGCGGGCACACAGCGCGCACAGACCGCTCAGTTCGACCACCTGCCGATGCACTTCGAAGCCGTGCGCCGGCGCGCTATGCGACAACTGTTCGGCGAGGTCGTCGCCGGGAATCTCGACGGTCGCGCCGCAGCCGTCGCACATTAGAAACTGGCTGCGATGCGGCACGCCGACTTCGCAGCAGGCTACGAACGCGTTCTTCGATTCGATCCGATGGACGAAGCCATGCGCGAGCAGAAAATCCAGCGCGCGATAAACGGTCGTGGGCGGCACGCGACCGCGTGCCGGCTCGAGCGCGTCAAGCAGCTCGTAAGCGCCGATTGGCCGCTCGCTGGCGACGATCGCCGCATACACCTGACGACGCAGCGGCGTGAGCGCAAGCCCGTGCAACGCGGCATGCGCTTCGGCATGCGCGAGCCGCACGGCGTGGTGTTCTGCAATCGATGTGGCCATCGGCGGATGCTCCTGACGAAATAGCAATCAAGCGAAACAGCGATCAAGCGGCTTCGAAGCGAAGCGAGGTCGCAATGATATAACGTATCTCGAATTTTTGTCAGCAAGGCGAGCAGAAAGCAGATTGGCTGTCCTCGATTTCTCGTATTAGTGTTGTTCGAGGCGGATGAGTGGGGCGCATGTCCTGCCGCGCTGCACCATCGAAATCTGCTCGGGCGCCTTGACATGGCCCTGTGCGTATCCGATCATTCGATCACCAACAGAGCAATTGTTCGCGCAATGAGCGTTCGCTCACCGCGCCTCAAGAAGCGAAACGAACCGGAGACGAGCAGTGGCGGCACGATTGCAAGACAAGGTGGCCATTCTGACCGGCGCGGCAAGCGGAATCGGTGAAGCCGTCGCCCGCCGGTATCTGGACGAAGGCGCGCGCTGCGTGCTGGTCGATGTGAAGCCGGCGGACAGTTTCGGCGACACATTGCGCGCCGCTTACGGCGAGCGCGTGCTGACCGTGAGCGCCGACGTCACGCGCCGCGACGATATCCAGCGCATCGTGGCGAGCACGCTGGAGCGCTTCGGGCAAATCGACATTCTCTTCAACAACGCGGCGCTCTTCGACATGCGCCCGATTCTCGACGAATCCTGGGACGTGTTCGACCGTCTCTTCGCGGTCAACGTGAAGGGCATGTTCTTCCTGATGCAGGCCGTTGCACAAAAGATGGTCGAGCAAGGCCGCGGCGGCAAGATCATCAATATGTCGTCGCAAGCCGGACGGCGCGGCGAGGCGCTCGTGTCGCACTACTGCGCGACCAAGGCGGCCGTGCTGAGCTACACGCAATCCGCGGCATTGGCGCTCGCGACGCACAAGATCAATGTGAACGGCATCGCGCCGGGTGTCGTCGATACGCCGATGTGGAACGAAGTCGACGCGCTCTTCGCCCGCTATGAAAACCGGCCGCTCGGCGAGAAGAAACGCCTCGTCGGTGAAGCGGTGCCGCTCGGCCGCATGGGCGTGCCGGACGATCTGACCGGCGCCGCCCTGTTTCTCGCGTCGGCCGACGCCGACTACATCACCGCGCAAACCCTGAACGTCGACGGCGGCAACTGGATGAGCTGAGTCCGCGCCGTTCATCGTCATTTTCGTAGAACAAACGCTGCACTACATAACGTACGAGAAAGGAGACAACACATGAAGCCAGCTCTCAAATCCACGCTAAAGGCGGTCAGTGCCGGCGCTGTCGCATGCTTTGCATTGAACGCGTCGGCGGCCACGGTGACGATCGCCACGCTGAACAATCCAGACATGATCGAGCTGAAGAAGCTCTCGCCCGAATTCGAAAAGGCGAATCCGGACATCAAGCTGAACTGGGTGATTCTCGAAGAAAACGTGCTGCGTCAGCGCGCCACCACCGACATCACGACCGGCAGCGGCCAGTTCGACGTGATGACGATCGGCGCGTACGAAACGCCGCAATGGGGCAAGCGCGGCTGGCTCACGCCGCTCACCAATCTGCCCGCCGACTACGATCTGAACGACGTCGTGAAGACGGCCCGCGACGGCCTCTCGAGCGGCGGCCAGTTGTACGCGCTGCCGTTCTATGTAGAAAGCTCGATGACGTATTACCGCAAGGATCTGTTCGCGGCCAAGGGTCTGAAGATGCCCGATCAGCCGACCTACGAACAGATCGCGCAATTCGCCGACAAGCTCACCGACAAGGCCAACGGCATTTACGGCATCTGTCTGCGCGGCAAGGCGGGCTGGGGCGAGAACATGGCCTACGGCACGACGGTGGTGAACACCTTCGGCGGCCGCTGGTTCGACGAGAAGTGGAACGCGCAGCTCACCTCGCCGGAATGGAAGAAGGCGATGACTTTCTACGTCGATCTGCTGAAGAAGGACGGCCCTCCGGGAGCGAGTTCGAACGGCTTCAACGAGAACCTCACGCTGATGTCCTCCGGCAAGTGCGGCATGTGGATCGACGCCACGGTTGCCGCTGGCATGCTCTACAACAAGCAGCAATCGCAGATCGCGGACAAGGTCGGTTTCGCCGCGGCGCCGATCGCGGTCACGCCGAAGGGTTCGCATTGGCTGTGGGCCTGGGCGCTGGCGATTCCGAAGTCGTCGAAGCAGCCTGACGCGGCGAAGAAGTTCATCACGTGGGCCACGTCGAAGCAATACATCGAACTGGTCGCGAAGGACGAAGGCTGGGCCTCGGTGCCGCCGGGAACGCGCAGGTCCACATACGCGCGACCGGAGTACAAGCAGGCAGCTCCGTTCGGCGACTTCGTGCTGAAGGCAATCGAAACGGCGGATCCGGAGCATCCGACGCTCAAGCCGGTGCCGTACACCGGTGTGCAGTTCGTCGGGATTCCTGAGTTCCAGTCGTTCGGTACCGTGGTCGGTCAGAGCATCTCCGGCGCGATTGCCGGTCAGATGACGATCGATCAGGCGCTGGCAGCCGGCAACGCCACCGCGGATCGCGCGGTGAAGCAGGCCGGCTACCAGAAGTAAGCCACGGTAGTCATGTGGCACGCGCCGGCTGACGCCCGTCAGCCGGCCCACGCAGCACAGCGGGCCGTCCCCGCCGCGCATGCGCCGCGACATCGCAAAGTGTCGCCGCGGCGTTCATGCGGTTTCGGGCGGCGGTCCGCGCATTACCGAACAGGTGGTCAATCATGCGTCCTCTGCGCCTACCTATCATGCATGCCCATCCCCAGACAGAAAAAGAACGTGAAATCCGCAAGGCCAATTCCGCCCGCTGGCTAGTCTCGCCGTCGGTCGCGGTCCTGGTGCTGTGGATGGCGATTCCGCTCGCGATGACGATCTGGTTTTCGTTCTCGCGCTACAACCTGTTGAACCCGGATCTGAAAGGCTTCGCGGGTTTCGACAACTATAAATACCTGGCCAGCGATCCGTCGTTCGGCCCTTCGATCGGTCACACGCTCGAACTGATCATCTCGGTCCTCGTGATCACGGTGGTCGGTGGCGTGCTGATGGCGATTCTGTTCGACCGCAAGTTCTACGGCCAGGGAGTCGCGCGGCTGCTCGCCATCGCGCCGTTCTTCGTGATGCCGACCGTGAGCGCGCTGATCTGGAAGAACATGATTCTGCATCCGGTGTATGGCCTGATCGCGCAGGGCATGCGCGCCATGGGCATGACGCCGATCGACTGGTTCGCGGAATATCCGCTGACAGCCGTGATCATGATCGTCGCGTGGCAGTGGCTGCCGTTCGCTTTCCTGATTCTGTTCACGGCGATCCAGTCGCTCGATCAGGAGCAGAAGGAGGCGGCGCGCATCGACGGCGCGGGTCCGTTCTCGATGTTCTTCTACATCACGCTGCCTCACCTGAAACGGGCGATCGCGGTGGTGGTGATGATGGAGACGATTTTCCTGCTGTCGATCTTCGCCGAAATCTATACGACCACGGGCGGCGGTCCGGGCACTGCGACCACCAACCTGTCGTACCTGATCTATTCGCTGGGCCTGCAACAGTTCGACGTCGGTCTCGCGTCGGCGGGCGGCATTCTCGCTGTCGTGCTGGCCAATATCGTGTCGTTCTTCCTCGTGCGGATGCTCGCGAAGAACCTGAAAGGGGAGTACGAAAAATGAGCCAAGTTGCCTCTACCCCGGTGTCGAACTCGACTGCCATGACCGTGCCGGCGAAGTCGCCGTTCGCCGCGATTCGCCGCGGCATTCCCGGCGTGATCGCCTGGCTCGTCGCCTTGCTGCTGTTCTTTCCGATCTTCTGGATGACGATCACCGCATTCAAGACGGAGCAGCAAGCCTATGCGTCGTCGCTGTTTTTCATCCCGACGCTCGATAGCTTCCGCGAGGTGTTCGCGCGCAGCAATTACTTTTCGTTCGCGTGGAATTCGATACTGATCTCCGCGGGCGTGACGATTCTGTGCCTGATTCTCGCGGTGCCAGCTGCATATGCGATGGCGTTCTTCCCGACCCGTCGCACGCAAAAAGTGCTGCTGTGGATGCTGTCGACCAAGATGATGCCGTCGGTCGGCGTGCTGGTGCCGATCTATCTGTTGTGGAAAAACAGCGGGTTGCTGGATTCGGTATCGGGTCTCGTGATCGTCTACACGCTGATCAATCTGCCGATCGCGGTGTGGATGTCGTTCACGTACTTCGCCGAAATACCACGCGACATTCTCGAGGCCGGGCGGATCGACGGTGCCGCGACGTGGCAGGAAATCGTCTATCTGCTGATGCCGATGTCGCTGCCCGGACTCGCATCGACGGCGCTGCTGCTCGTGATCCTGTCGTGGAACGAAGCGTTCTGGAGCATCAACCTGTCGAGTTCGAACGCCGCGCCGCTGACTGTGTTCATCGCCTCGTATTCGAGTCCTGAAGGTCTGTTCTGGGCCAAGCTGTCGGCCGCTTCGCTGCTGGCGGTCGCGCCGATCCTGATCGTCGGCTGGCTGTCGCAGAAGCAACTGGTGCGCGGCCTTACCTTCGGGGCGGTCAAATGACGGCAGGCACGAGTGGAAGCACGCTCGCCGGCAATTTCGCACTGATCTGCGATTGCGACGGCGTGCTGATCGACAGCGAAGCCGTGGCGGCGCGCATGCTGGTGCACGAACTCGAAGCGCGCTGGCCCAACACCGACGTCGAACCGGTGGTGCTGCCGCTGCTCGGACTACGCATCGAGAAAGTGCTGCAAGGCACCGCGGCGCAACTCGGCAAAAGCCTCAGCGTCGACGATATCGATGCGATCCGCAGCGCGGTGGAAGCAGCGGCGATGCAGGCGCCGACGGTCCAAGGCATCGAAGCCGCGCTGGCTCAGGTGCCGATCACCAAGGGCTGCGCGAGCAACAGCTATCGCCCGTATGTGGAAACGGTGCTGACGCGCACGGGCCTCGTGAGGTTTTTCGGCGACCGCTTGTTCTGCGCCGATGCGGTGCCGAATCCGAAGCCCGCGCCCGACGTCTATCTGGCGGCGGCCAAGGGCCTCGGACTCGCACCCTCGGCGTGCCTCGTGGTGGAGGACAGCGTCACCGGCGTGACGGCGGCGAGCGCGGCGGGCATGACGGTGCTCGGCTTCATCGGCGGCGGTCATGCGAGCGATGCGCAGATCGACAGGCTGCATGCAGCCGGCGCGCGTCACGTATTCGACGACATGCAGCAGTTGCCGGAACTGGTCGCGCAATGGACGCTGAGCGCGACGGCAGCGGCACCGTAGGCACGGCAGCGAAAAGCGAATCAACGTAGCAGCCTGGGCGTCCCAAACAGTTCAGGCAACCGAAACATCGGACGAGCAACACATAGCATTACACGGAGACACATCATGGCAAGCGTAACTCTGCGCAACATCAGGAAGGCGTACGACGAAAACGAAGTGATGCGCGACATCAACCTCGATATCGCGGACGGCGAGTTCGTCGTGTTCGTGGGCCCGAGCGGTTGCGGTAAATCGACGCTGATGCGGATGATCGCCGGCCTCGAAGATATCAGCGGCGGCGATCTGACCATCGACGGCATGCGTGTGAACGACGTTGCACCCGCCAAGCGCGGCATCGCGATGGTGTTCCAGTCGTACGCGCTGTATCCGCACATGACCCTGTACGACAACATGGCGTTCGGCCTGAAACTCGCCGGCACCAAGAAGCCGGAAATCGATTCGGCCGTGCGCAACGCGGCGAAGATCCTGCATATCGACCATCTGCTCGATCGCAAGCCGAAGCAGTTGTCCGGCGGCCAGCGTCAGCGCGTGGCGATCGGCCGCGCGATTACGCGCAAGCCGAAGGTGTTCCTGTTCGACGAACCGCTGTCGAATCTCGACGCCGCCTTGCGGGTGAAAATGCGCCTCGAATTCGCGCGCCTGCATGACGAACTGAAGACCACGATGATTTACGTGACGCACGATCAGGTCGAGGCGATGACGCTGGCGGACAAGATCGTGGTGCTGTCGGCGGGCAATCTGGAACAGGTCGGCAGCCCGACCATGCTGTATCACGCGCCGGCCAACCGTTTCGTCGCAGGATTCATCGGTTCGCCGAAGATGAACTTCATGGAGGGCGTGGTGCAGTCGGTCACGCACGACGGCGTCACGGTGCGTTATGAAACCGGCGAGACGCAGCGCGTCGCGGTGGAACCGGCCGCGGTGAAGCAGGGCGACAAGGTGACGGTCGGCATTCGCCCCGAGCATCTGCATGTCGGCATGGCCGACGACGGCATAACGGCCCGCACGATGGCGGTCGAATCTCTCGGCGACGCGGCGTATCTGTATGCGGAATCGAGCGTCGCGCCGGACGGACTGATCGCGCGGATTCCGCCGCTCGAACGTCATACCAAAGGCGAGACGCAAAAACTCGGCGCCACGCCGGAGCATTGCCATTTGTTCGACAGCGCAGGGAAAGCATTCCAGCGTAAGATCGTCGAAGTGCTGGCCGCGTGATGATTTGGGAAAGCGGCGGGCGCGCCGCTTTCCTTTCAATCACGCTCCGGAAACGCTCATGGCTGCCTACGTCGTCATTACGCGCGAGAAAACGCTCGACCCCGCGAAGCTGGACGAATACAAACAGGTTGCGCCTGCAACCTTCGAGCGGCATCCGGTCATGATGCTGGCGAGCCACGGGCGCAAGGAAGTGGTGGAGGGTCCGCCGATCGACGAAATCCTGATCCTCGAATTCGCCAGTTACGACGAAGCGCTCACCTGGTATCGCAGTCCGGAGTATCAGGCCGTCAGCGAGACGCGTCTGCAGGGCGGGGAGTATCGGATCATCATCACCGAAGGCTTGACGGCGATGTAGCGCGGCAAGGCCGCCGGCTCACGCCTCGAGCGCGGCCCTTGCGCACGATTCGTCAGTCACGAGTCCCGACAGCCAGCCGCCTTTGAGCACCGCGATCAGCGCCTCATGCTTGCGTTGGCCGCCGGCGAAACCGATGGTCGGGCGCCGCGGCGGCGAGTCGAGCGCGATGCTCGTCACGCGCCGGCCGGTCGGCGATTCGACGTGCGCGCCGGCTGCATCGATCGGCAGGCCGAGCATTTCAGCCACCGCGCCGTTCTGCATCAACTCTTTCACTTCCGCCGACGTAATGAAGCCGTCTTCGTGCAGCGGACATTTCGGCCCGATATTACCGATGCCGACGAACGCCACGTCGGCCTGCGCCGACAGCGATTCGACGATCCGGTAAAGCCGGTGATTGCACCACTGCGCGCGTTCCGCTTCGCTATCGGCGAGCAGCGGCGCGGGCAGCAGAAAATGCTTGCCACCCGTCTTCTCCGAAATGTGCAGCGCGACGTCATAGCGGTTCGAGGAGCCGTCCTGGGCGATCGCTCCGACCATCGATACCAGCCGGTGCTGCGGACGGTCCAGTTGCGCGATCTGATCGACTGCGGCCTTCAGCGTCCGGCCGCTGCTCACCGCGACCACCATGGGTTTTTCCTCGCTGAGATAGCGCTCCATCACCTGCGCGCCGGCCACCGCCAGCTTACGGTCGACTTCTTCGGACGTATCGCTGTCGATCGGCACCACTTCGCACATGCTGAGGCCATAGCGTTTCGACAGTTGATCGGCGAGCGCGAGGCAGTCCGCCAGTTTGTGATCGACGCGCACGCGAATCAGATTCTTTTCCACCGCGAAGGCGACCAACCGTTGCGCGACCGGGCGCGACACCTGGAGCTTCTCGGCGATCTCGTTCTGGGTGTTGCCGGCGACGTAGTAAAGCCACGCGGCGCGGGTAGCAAGATCTAATTTTTCTGTGGACTTGGGCACGGTGACGGTTCGCTTGAAGTGCGCCGATGATAGCAGCCGGTCCCGGCGCCTTAACTCAACCCGGCGCTGAAACAGGCCGCGGATTGCCGGTCAGGCAAGCAGTTGCCGCGCGGGGTCGAACAACGGCCGCACGTGGCGGTAGAGCGCGCGATACGCTTCGAGCCGCGCGCGCAGTTCGGCATGGCGGCGTGGGTTCGGCGTGAACTCCTTGGCGATGGGCGGCTTGGTCAGCACCGTGGCCGGATCGCCGCCCGCGGCCAGCCAGCCGAGGCGTGCCGCGCCGAGCGCCGCGCCGGTCTCGCCGCCGCCGTGCTTGCGGGTGGCGGTGTCGAGTGCGTCGGCGAGCAACTGGGCCCAGTAGTCGCTGCGGGCGCCGCCCCCGAGCAGGGACAGCGCCTTCGCTTCGGTGCCGGCCGCGCGCAGCGCATCGAGGCCGTCGGTTAGCGCGAGCGTGACGCCTTCGAGCACCGCGTAGCCGAGCAGCGCGCGATCGGTTGCGTGAGTCATGCCGAAGAACACGCCTTGCGCGTACGGGTCGTTGTGCGGCGTACGTTCGCCGGACAGATAGGGCAGGAAGAGCGGCGCGGTGTTCAACGCGTCCGCGGGCAGCGCCTCGATTTCGGCGAGCAGGGTCGGCTCGTCGGTGGAGGTGAGCTTGCAGACCCAGCGCAGACAGCTTGCAGCGGAGAGCACCACGCTCATCTGGTGCCAGCGATCCGGAATCGCGTGACAGAACGCGTGCACGGCCGAAGCCGGATTCGGCCGGAAGCTGTCGCCGACCACGCACAGCACGCCCGACGTGCCGAGCGAGACGAAGCCGTCGCCGGGTTGCGTCGCGCCGATGCCGATTGCGCTGGTGGCGTTATCGCCGCCACCGGCCGCGACGATCACACCATCGCTCAAACCGAATTCGCGCGCCACTTCGGGCAGCAGCGTGCCGGACGGCTCGCTGCCTTCGCACAGGCTCGGCATCTGCGCGCGCGACATGTTGCAGGCCGCGAGCAGCGAGTCCGACCAGTCGCGTTTGGCGACATCGAGCCACAGCGTGCCGGCCGCATCCGATGGATCGGACACCTTGCCGCCGGTCAGTTGCAGGCGCAAGTAATCTTTCGGCAGCAATACGCAGGCGGTCTGCGCAAAAATCTCGGGTTCGTGGCGCGCGACCCACAGCAGCTTCGGCGCGGTGAAGCCGGGCATGGCGAGATTGCCGGCGACGCTGTGCAACTCCGGCGCGCGCTCGGTCAGTTCCGCGCATTCCTTGTCGCTGCGCATGTCGTTCCACAAAATCGCCGGACGCAGCACGCGGTCCTGCGCATCCAGCAGCACGGCGCCGTGCATCTGACCCGACAGGCCGATGCCGCGAATCTGCGCGAACTCGTCGGGATGTTTGGCGCGCAATGCGGCGAGCGCGGTGCGCGTGCCGGCCCACCAATCTTCGGGATTCTGCTCGGCCCAGCGCTGATGCGGGCGCGAAACGGTAAACGGTGAGCCTGCGGTCCCGATCACGCGTCCGTCGGAGGCGAGCAGCAGAACTTTTACTTCGGACGTGCCGAGGTCGATGCCGAGATACATGGGCGCGGAACCTTCGTCGTTGGAGATGCGCTACTTTAGCCGCACATGGCGCGCGGTGCCATGCGCATTAAGCCTGGCACCGACGCGCTTCGATGCCGCGCGGTGCGCGGCCCTTCTTAATCGTGAAGTCTGCGGCGCTCAAACCGCGCCGCGTTTGGCGAGCCATACATCGACGCGCGCCAGTGCGCCTTCCAGCGCCGATTCGAGTTCCGGCGTTTGGGCCATGCTGCCCCACAGCAGCCGGTCGGCGGCGAACGCTTTCAACGGATCGGGCGCCTCGAAGAAAGCGCGCGCGGCGCGCTCATCCATCACACCGTCCTGATACGCGTAGGGCAGTTCGCCGGTATTCCAGCGCTCGAGAAAGCGGAAGAAGAGGGCAGGCAGCATCGCCGTCGCCGCGGGCGTGACGCCGCGCTCGAAACACTCGGACATCGTCGGCGCGATAAAGCCGGGCAGCTTCGAAAAGCCGTCCGCCGCGACGCGCTGGTTCGTGTCCTGGATATAAGGATTGCTGAAGCGCTCGAGCACCACGTCGCGATAGCGTTCGAGATCGAGCGGACTCGGCGTGAGACACGGAATCACGTCTTCGGTCACGTATTCGTAGGCGAATTTGTTGATGTCGGCGTCGAGCGTGCCTTCGTGAATGTAGTTCAGTCCGACCAGCGTACCCGCCCACGCGATGCAGCTATGCGTCGCGTTGAGGATGCGGATCTTCGCTTCTTCATACGGCATCACCGAGTCGACCAGTTCCGCGCCGACGTTTTCCCATGCCGGGCGTCCCGCAATGAAGCGGTCTTCGATCACCCATTGGATGAACGCTTCGCCCATCACCGGAGCGGCGTCGTCGACGCCGGTGGCGGCCTTGACGCGCTCACGCACGTCCGGCGTGGGACGCGGCGTGATGCGGTCGACCATCGAACTCGGACAGGCGGTGTTGTCGTCGAACCATTGCGCGAGGTCCGCAGCGCCGCGCCGTTCGAGAAACTCGCTCATGCCCGCATGGAAGCGTTCACCGTTGCGGCGCAGGTTGTCGCAGGTCTGCAGCGTGACCGGGCCCGCGTCGCCTTTCATGCGCGCGTCGAGAATCGCAGCCAGCGCGCCATAAATGGTGGTGTGGCCGCCTTTGAGGTCGGCCGCGAGGTCGGGGTTGGCGGCGTCGAGTTCGTCCTGCTCGTCGAGGTAATAACCGCCTTCGGTGACGGTGAACGCGATGATCTTGCAGGCCGGATCGGCGCCGGCTTCGATCAGAGCGTCGAGGCTCTCGGTCCACGGTACGACGCGCTCGATCGAACGAATCGTCTCGTAGGCGCGCTCACCTTGAGGCGTGACGGTCTCGAGCGTATAGACACCGTTTTGCGCGGCGAGCGCTTCGAGCACCGCATTCATGTCGCTGCGGATATTGCCGACCGTTAGCGACCAATGCGGCTCGCCCGGCACCTTGGCCTCGTTCAATCGATGGAGATACCACGCCTGATGGGCGCGATGAAACGATCCCGCGCCGATGTGCAGGATCACGTGTGCGGCCGCGCCGCTGTCTTGCCCGCTGTTCATGTGCGTCTCCTGAATGTCCTTGCTCGCACGGCTGGTAGCGTGCGTTTCTTCTAGAGTTGGAGCATTTGCTCTGCATGTGAGCGAATGATCGTACCCGGCGAAACGAAAGTCAAGGCGACCGCAAACGGTTTTCGTGGCGCAGCGCGGCGTGGCAGGGCTTTTCGGCGTGGCTCACGGCGCGCCTTAGCGTGATGGAGGCGCGTTGCCAAGCGTATTGCATTGCATCAAATTTGACATTGCGCGCGCCAGGACTAACCCGAATGCAAAAAAGTATCGGTCCGCGGTTTCATTTTTAGTGGTGAATAGCGCGCCGGAAGGCTACTTTTCGCTATACAAGACGAAGACCAGCGGCGCCCCAAACGGCCGCTTCATGGAGGCAGACAGTGCAACCCGATCTCGAACTCGTGGCCGTACGCCGTGACGAATCGTTCAAAGTATGGTCGCACGGCTATCCGTACCGCACGGTGCGCTGGCACTTTCATCCGGAATACGAAATTCACCTGATCGTGGCGACGACCGGCAAGATGTTCGTCGGCGATCACATCAGCAGCTACACGCCTGGCAACCTCGTGTTGATGGGGCCGAACCTGCCGCACAACTGGGTGAGCGACGTGCCGGAAGGCGAGACGATCGCGCAGCGCAATCTGGTCGTGCAGTTTGGACAGGAGTTCGTATCGAGCTGCATCGACAGTTTTCCTGAGTGGCGTCAGGTCGAAGCGCTGCTCGCCGATTCGCGTCGAGGCATCTCGTTCGGCGCGCAAACGAGCGCGGCGATCCAGCCGCTGTTCCTCGAATTGCTGGCGGCGCGCGGACTGCGCCGGCTGGTGCGGTTCATGTCGATGCTCGAAATCCTGATGAACGCGGAGGATCGCGAGACGCTCGCGAGTCCCGCTTATCAGGCCGACCCGACCAGCTTCGCGTCGACGCGCATCAATCACGTGCTGTCGTATATCGGCAAAAACCTCGCGAACGAGTTGCGCGAATCGGATCTGGCGCAGCTCGCGGGCCAGAGCGTCAGCGCGTTCTCGCGGTATTTCCGCCGCCACACGGGGCTGCCGTTCGTGCAGTACGTGAACCGCATGCGTATCAACCTCGCCTGCCAACTGCTCACCGACGACGATCTGAGCGTCACCGATATCTGTTTCAAGGCGGGCTTCAACAACCTGTCGAATTTCAACCGGCAGTTCCTCGCGGTGAAGGGCATGGCGCCTTCGAAATTCCGCCACTATCAGCAACTGAACGACGCAAGCCGCGACGCCTCCGAAGAAGCCGCGGCGCGCGGCGTGGGTATCGACGACGCGCCGGCCATCGTGCTCGCGCCGGGTCTGCCGCGCAGCGCCGTCGGCGCTTATCCACCGACGTAGTCCCAGCCCACGCTTCCAGCCGAAGCGTTTTATTTCACCCGCGTTTCAACACGTGAAGATCGATCTGTCGGTGCCGATTCGCGAACTCTCGGTGGCACTGCAGCAGTTCGTCGCGATGATTTTCATCTCGCACCACCTCGAAGAGATTTCCGAAGTGTGCGACCGCATTACCCTGCTGCGTGATGGTCAGTACGTCGGCATGACCGAGGTATCGCAATCCGACGTAGGGCATCTCGTGGAGATGATAGTGGGACGCCGCATCGAAAACAGCCTTCCGCCGAAGCCACCGCTGCGCGCGGATGCGAAGATCGTGCTCGAAGTCGACAAGCTACAGTTGCTCAAGGACAGTCCGATGTTGAGCTTCAGGCTGCGTGAAGGCGAGATTCTCGGCTTCGCGGGACTGGTCGGCTCGGGGCGCACGGAAACCGCGCTTGCCGTGATCGGCGCGGATCCGGCGCACGTCAAGGAGATTCGCATCAACGGCGCGGCGGCCAAGCTGTCCGATCCCGCCGATGCGTTGCGCGCCGGTGTCGGCATTCTGCCGGAGAGCCGCAAGACCGAAGGCCTGATCACCGACTTCTCGATCAAGCAGAACATCTCGATCAACAACCTCGGCAAATATCGCTCGTGGAGTTTTTTCATCGACCAGCGCAGCGAAGCGCGTGCGACCGCCGACATCATGAAGCGCGTGGGCGTCAAAGCGCCGACCATGCACACCGAAGTCGCGACGCTTTCCGGCGGCAATCTGATCTCGTCCGAACTGCCGGAGATCGTCTGCATGTGCGACCGCGTCGCCGTGTTCCGGCGACCGCAGAAAGTAACTCTCCACTGACTTCCTTTTTTTAGCAGGACCATGCAATGACGACTCAATCCGACAAGCAGAACATGACAGCTATCGTCTGTCATGCACCGAAAGACTATCGCGTCGAACAGGTGTCGAAGCCTCGCGCGGGCGCCCACGAACTGGTGATCCGCATTGCCGCGTGCGGCATTTGCGCGAGCGACTGCAAATGTCATTCGGGCGCGAAGATGTTTTGGGGCGGCCCGAGCCCTTGGGTGAAAGCGCCGGTGATTCCCGGCCACGAGTTCTTCGGTTTCGTCGAGGAAATCGGCGAAGGCGCGGCTGATCACTTCGGCGTGAAGATGGGCGACCGCGTGATCGCCGAACAGATCGTGCCGTGCGGCAAATGCCGCTATTGCAAATCCGGTCAGTACTGGATGTGCGAAGTGCACAACATCTTCGGCTTCCAGCGCGAAGTCGCCGATGGCGGCATGGCCGAATACATGCGCATTCCGCCGACGGCGATTGTTCACAAGATTCCCGACGGCATTTCGCTGGAAGATGCCGCGATCATCGAGCCGCTTGCCTGCGCGATCCATACGGTCAACCGTGGCGACGTGCAGCTCGACGACGTAGTGGTGATCGCGGGCGCCGGTCCGCTCGGTCTGATGATGACGCAAGTCGCGCGCCTGAAAACGCCGAAGAAGCTGGTGGTGATCGATCTCGTCGAAGAGCGCCTCGCACTCGCCCGCGAATACGGCGCCGACGTGACGATCAACCCAAAACAGGACGACGCGCTTGCGATCATTCGCTCGCTCACGGACGGTTACGGCTGCGATGTGTATATTGAAACCACCGGCGCGCCGACCGGCGTGAATCAGGGCATGGACCTGATTCGCAAGCTCGGGCGGTTTGTCGAGTTTTCGGTGTTCGGCGCGGATACGACACTGGATTGGTCCGTGATCGGCGACCGCAAGGAACTCGACGTGCGCGGCGCGCATCTTGGACCGTACTGCTACCCGATCGCGATCGATCTGCTGGCCCGCGGGTTGGTGACGTCGAAAGGCATTGTCACGCACGGCTTTTCGCTGGAAGAATGGGACGAGGCGATCGAGATCGCCAACTCGCTCGATTCGATCAAGGTGTTGCTGAAGCCGCGCGCCTGAACGTCGAACGTGGGCGGAGAATGAGCGGCATACAAACGGAGACAGTATGGATTACGTCATCGGCGTCGATATCGGCACGCAGAGCACCAAAGCGCTGCTGGTCGATCAGCACGGCGCGATCGTCGCGCAGCATGCGTCGAGTTATCAGCCGGATACGCCCAAGCCGCTGTGGGCCGAACAATGGCCCGCGGTCTGGTTGAAGGCGGTGGTGGAGTGCATCGCCGCATGCGTCGCTAAAGCGAAGGAGGCGGGCGTCGCGTCGAATTCGATCAAAGCCGTGTGCGTAAGCAGCCTGTACGGCGGCTCCGGTATTCCGGTGGATAGCGACATGCGTCCGCTTTATCCGTGTTTGATCTGGATGGATCGGCGCGCCACCGAACAGGTCGAATGGGTGCGCAACAACGTCGATCTCGAACGGCTTTATACGATCACCGGCAACGGCGTGGATAGCTATTACGGCTACACGAAGATGCTGTGGCTGCGCGATCACGAGCCGGATGTGTGGTCGCATACGCGCTACTTTCTGCCGCCGAATGCTTACGTGATCTACATGCTGACCGGCGAGGTGGCGGTGGATCATAGTTCGGCGGGCAATATCGGCGGCATCTACGACATTGCCAAACGTGATTGGTCCGATGAAGCGCTCGACATGCTCGGCATTCCCGCGACGATGATGCCCGAGCGGTTGGTCGAATCATCGGAAGTGGTGGGCGGCTTGCTGTCGCAGTGGGTCGAGCAGCTTGGCCTAGATGCGGGTACGGCGATCGTCGCGGGTGGCGTTGACGCAGCGGTGGCGACGTTCGCGGCCGGTGTCACGCGTGCTGGCCAGCATGTCGCGATGATCGGCACGAGTATGTGCTGGGGCTATATCAACCAGTCCGTCGACGCGCGGCACGGGTTGATCAGCATGCCGCATGTGTTCAACGGGCAGCACGATATCTATGTGTTCGGCGGCGCGATTACGGCGGGCGCGTCGGTGACGTGGTATCGCGAGCAGTTCTGTCAGGCGGAAATCGAGGCCGCGCGCGCGACACCGCATGGCGATCCGCATCGCTTGCTGGAAGAGAGCGCTTCTCGGATTCCGGCTGGTTCTGACGGTGTGATGTTCCTTCCGTATCTGATGGGCGAACGTAGTCCGGTGTGGGACGCGAAAGCGAGCGGGGCGTTCGTCGGGTTGAGCCTGTTTCATACGCGCGCACATTTGTACCGCGCGGTGTTGGAGGGCGTGTCGTTCGCGCTGAAGCACAACATCGAAGCGGGACGCAAAGGCGCGCAGTCGCTGGATGACAAGTTGATCGTGGTGGGCGGCGCCGCGCATTCGGATTTGTGGATGCAGATCATCGCGGACATTACCGGCTATCCGGTCTATACCATCGAGCAGGACGTGGAGGCGGCAATGGGGGCGGCGTTGCTGGCGGGCGTCGGTGTCGGCCTGGTATCGCGTGAAGAGGCGAGGAGCGGATGGGTTACGCTGGTTGAACGTGCGGAGCCGAACGCGCAACGGATGGCGTTGTATGAGCAACGGTTCGGCGTTTATACGGATTTGTATCCGGCGTTGAAGCCGGTCATGCATCGGTTGCAGACATCATGAATGCTACTTTTGATTTTTCTGGCCGCTCGATTCTCGTGACGGGGGCTTCGAGTGGAATTGGGCGCGCCACGGTTGAAGCGTTGTGTGCGTCTGGTGCGAATGTGGTTGCTGCGGCGCGGAATGTGAATGAGCTTGCGCGGTTGGCTGAGGAGACGGGCTGTGAGCCGTTGGTACTTGATGTTAGCGATGAGGCTGCTATTGATGACGCGTTGGGGTCGCTCGATGTGTTCGATGGGCTCGTGAATTGCGCGGGGATTGCGTTGCTTGAGCGGGCGGTGGATACGACTGGTGCGAGTTTTGATCGTGTGATGGCTGTGAATGCGCGTGGCGCGGTGTTGGTTGCCAAGCATGTGGCGCGTGGGATGATCGATGCTCAACGGGCTGGCAGTATCGTGAATGTTTCCAGTCAGGCTGCGCTCGTTGCGTTGGATGATCATTTGAGTTATTCGGCTTCCAAGGCTGCGCTTGATGCTGTCACGCGGGCTTTGTGTGTTGAGTTGGGGCCGTTTGGGATTCGGGTTAATAGCGTGAATCCTACGGTTACGTTGACGCCTATGGCAGTGATGGCCTGGAGCGATCCGGTTAAGCGGGAGCCGGCGCTTAAGGCTATTCCTTTGCAGCGGTTTGCTGAGTCTGCTGAAGTCGCTGCGCCGATTTTGTTCTTGTTGAGTGATGCGGCTTCTATGATTAGTGGGGTTTGTTTGGCTATTGATGGGGGGTATACGGCTAGGTAAGGTTCTTTGCCTGTGCGGCTGCTGATTTGTCTGTGATCCTAAGGTGTTGGCCTTTTCTTGATTTCTTATCGGTCTATTAGCGTT